>JBDGXT010000232.1:0-3666 GCA_039584455.1 Gemmatimonadota bacterium | reverse complement strand
ACCCCGTGCGCTGGCGTGTTCAGCGGGCCTCCAGGCGATTGGGGCCAGAAGCGACTGCCGGTGCGAATCGGGCGGTAGGAACGCGTCGGCCTGTGACCTGACGTCGCCGTGCGCGGCGCTACGGTCCGGCCGCCACCCCCACCACCTCGGTCAGGAACCACCATACGCCCCCCGCCAGAATCGCTCCCGGGATCACGTAGCGGATCCACCAGAAGAGCCAGAGTACGGAGCGCGAGCCGCTGCCGGCCGCCAGCTCCCCGAGCACCTCGGCCCGCTTCATCGCCCATCCCACCGTGACAACCGCGAACACGGCGCCGAGGGTCTGCATCCCCGATCCAAAGGTGAGATCCCACGGCACGAAAACCTGCATGTTGATCATGGGCGGCAGCGCGAGGAGGAAGACGAGGCCGGATACGAGCCACACGGCCCGCCGCCGGCTCACTTCCGTGTTGTCGGTCAGTCCGGCCACCAGCACCTCAAACGCCGCCACCGCCGAGAGGTAGGCCGCCGCCGAGAGCCCGAGAAAGAACAGCAGAGCGAACACCCACCCTGCAGGTAGCCGGGCGAATACGCCGGGAAGCGTCGAGAAGATGAGTCCCGGGCCACTGCTCGGCTCCAGGCCGAGCGCGAACACCGCGGGAAAGATCGCAAGCCCGGCCAGGAGTCCCACCGTGGTGTCGCCGGCGGCCGTGAGTGCGGCGCTCGGCCGCAGGTCTTCGTTACCGCGCAAGTAGGAGCCGTAGATCACCATGTAGGTGCCACCGAGGGCGAGCGAGAACACCGCCTGGCCGAGGGCCGCGAGCATGACGCCGGGCTTGAGATCGGCCAGGCTCAGCTTGAATGCGTACCAGCGTAGTCCCTCCGCGGCGCCCGGCAGCGTGACCGAGCGGGCAATCAGCACGAGGAGTACCGCGAGGAGCAGGGGCATGATCAGCACACTGGCGCGCTCGATGCCCGACCGAAGTCCCTTCAGCAAGATTGCGGCGCACCCTGCGATGATCGTGGAGGTGCACGCTAATTGGAGTAAGAAGGCGGCGGCAGCGAACCCGCGCTCGGGGGGGAGAATGGCTGCCGCATTCACGGAAGCACCGAGTGGTGTCGCCAGCGCGGCGAGTCCGTGAAACGCGACCCACCCGATGACGTTCACGTAGTAGGCGGTCGCGGCGGTCACGCCGCAGAAGAAGAGCCAGCCTAACTGTCGGCCGAACGGTGCGCCCGCTCGGTCGAATGCTCCGACCGGACCCCTGCGTGTGTGGCGCCCCAGCACCCACTCTGCCATGAGCGCCGGTACGCCGATCGCCGCGACCACGAGCAGGTAGAACAGCACGAACGCGGCGCCGCCGAACTTCCCGACCATGTAGGGGAAGCGCCAGACGTTTCCCAGGCCGACGGCGACGCCGATCATGGACATCAGCACGCCGAAGCGGGTGGCGAAGGTTTCGCGGGTCATGAGAAGGGGCCGGCAAGCATTATGCTCACCGGCCCCGTTGTCAAATCGACGAGTGGAACCTGTCGATCAATTGCCCTCGAACACCTCCTCGATCCCGATGATGGTAATGTCCTCCTCCTGCACCTGAATCGGGAAGCTCGCGATGATCTCGTCCTCGGCGAGCAACTCGGGCGGCTTCTCACCTGCATAGGTGATCGGCGTGGCCACGCCGCGGAGCAGCTTGCGCTTCATCGCCTGCGCATCGGCCGTGATAAACACGACCCACATGTTGTCGTATTGCAGATGCTCTTGGATTGCTGCGTTCACCTGCTCTAGGGTGAGAGCGTCCAGGCCCGGGCGGATCTCGCGGAGATACCCCGGATCCATGCCGTAGAACGCGTCGTCCATGGCGTAGCCCAAGCGGCGGCTGACGGTCTGCCCCCAGTTGAGCGCATAGTTGCGCAGGAACTGCTTGGTGTCGCCCAGCGTCTCGTCGGTCATGCCGTTGTCGACGATGTCCTTGAGTTCCCTCCACGCTGCCCGCGTCGCGAACAGCGTGCGCTCGTGCAGGTTGCCCGGAGCGGTCAGCGAGATCGGTCGGATCCAGATCTCGAATAGCTGGCTACGACGCGACACGTTCGTGGGGGGCACCTGCGTGGTATAACCCCGCGGGTACGCCTCGATGTAGCTGTAGTCGCCGTAGTTCATGCCACGGATCTCGCGGATCACGTGGTACAGGTGGCTGAACGACTCGCGGTGCTCGCCGAACCAGGAGTTCATGGCGACCATCGGCCAGAAGTCCTCGTGGCCCCGCTTCAACGCCGTGGGAAAGCCCATCGAGATCGGCGTGGCGTCCACGTCCTTCTCCACGATCAGAACCTTCACGCCGTCGGGCATGTTGGGCTGCGGCGCGGGAGGCTGCATCACTTCGCCGGTGGGCAGTGCGTCGAAATCAGCACGTACCTGGTGCACCAAGCCCCTCGGATAACCACCGCTGATTCCCACGACGACGTTGTTGGCGAGGTAGTGATCGGCGTAGAACTGCTTCACGTCGTCCAGCGTGATGGACTCCACGGACTGGACATAGCCTTCCTCGGGGTGGGCATACGGCGTGCCCTCGTACGCCATCGAGAAGAGCAGCTCCTTGGAGAGCTCCTCGTCACGACCGTACCGTCGCGTGCGCTCGAGGTAGTTCATGGTCTGGGACTTCACGCGCTCGAAGTCCTGCTCGCTCCACGCGGGCGAGAGGATCGAGTTGCGGAACAGCTCGTAGTAGGCGTCCAGGTTGTCCTTGTGGATCCGGCCCCGGAAGACCGTCATCTCCTTGTCGACCTGGTAGCCGTACCCGGCTGCCATGGGATACAGCTTGGCCAGGATATCGTCGTAGCTGTCCTGCGTGGTGGAGCCGTCGGAGATCAGGTTCGCCGTGAGGGCGGCGAGGCCCTCTTTGCCCGCGGGATCGTTCTGCGAGCCCGCCTTTACCCACACGTTGAAGGCGATGAACGGCGAGTCGGCCTCGCGCAGGGTCACTGTGCCCTCGACGGCCGGCTCACAGGCTCCCACCACGAGGAGCAGCGCTGGCAGCAATGCGAGTCTCTTCATCATCGCCCCCTCCTCTGCACCATCGTCACCGTGGTCTTGCCCGAATCAACGAGCCACTGTTGCGCGGCGGTGCGCACGTCCTCGGCCGTCACTGCGTCGAGCGCGCGATAGTAGTCCTCGACCGCCTCGATGCCGCCCGTGCGGATCACGTAGCCGATCATCGAGAAGGCGATGGCGATCTGCTGCGCGGTCTCGAGCCCCATCAGGAAGCCGTACTTCATGTTGCTCTTGGCGTCCGCGAGTACCTGCTGGTCCACCAAGTCGGTCTGGAACTGGTCCACCGTCTCGAGGATGCGCCCTTCCACCGCCCCTACTTCCCGAGGGTTCATGATAATCGTGGTGATGGAAACGAGCCCCGGATCACGCGCCAGCCCGAAGCTCGAGTTCAAGTACTGCACCTTGCGGTCCTGAACGACCAGTTCCTTGTACAGATCCGACGTGGACCCGAAGGCCACCCGTCCCAGCACCTGTAGCGCGACGGTGTTGCGGTCGGTGGGGCTCCACTCTGGCGCCTTGAAGTTGATCGCCAGGACGGGGAGTGTGCGTCCGGGGTATTGTACGGTGCGCCGGCGAGCGCGCGTCTGCTCGGGCTCCACCGGGATGTCGGGTGCCTCGTACCCGGTCTGCCACTGGGT
>JBDGXT010000231.1:3560-4091 GCA_039584455.1 Gemmatimonadota bacterium | reverse complement strand
CATCTACGCGGCGCGCTGCCGCCTCGAGATCGAGCGGCGCACCATTCCGGGCGAGACCGAGCGGGAGGTGGTGCGGGAGATCCAGGAGATCGTCGATCGTCTCGCGGCCTCGGACGAGACGTTCCAGGCCGAGGTACGACCGACGCTGTCGCGTGAGCCGTTCGAGGTGGCGCCCGAGGCGGCGATCGTGCGCACCGTGACCGAGGAAGCGGAGGGCGTGTTGGGGCAGCTCCTTTCACACATCGGTGGGACCTACTGGATGGACGCCGCGCTCATCGCGGCCGCGGGCATCGAGACGGTCGTGCTGGGACCCGTGGGCACGGGGGCGCACGCCGACGAGGAGTGGGTCGATCTGGATTCGGTGGCGCAGCTCGCGACGATCCTGTCACGGACCGCCGCACGGTACTGCGCCTAGGGCGCCGGCCGTCCCCGGTCGAAGAAGAACTCCGTAATCGTCAGGGCGGGATCGATGTCGCCGCGGGGCCAGATGTGGCCCATACGGCGCCGGCCGCCAAACCGACGAATAACACC
>JBDGXT010000231.1:0-3546 GCA_039584455.1 Gemmatimonadota bacterium | reverse complement strand
CGCATAGCAAGTCACACACATGTACCATGAGGAGGGCAACATGAGGCAGTACCTGAAAGACTCCGCCGCGCTACCGACCCGCTTGATCCTGGGCTTCGGCTTTGCGTTCCACGGATACGGCAAGCTGTTCTCCGCCGAGGGACATGCAGGCTTCGTGGGCATGCTGCGGGGCATCGGCGTCCCCGCTCCGGAGATTACTGGCTCGTCGGAACCATCGAGTTCTTCGGCGGCATCGCACTCATTCTCGGCGCCTTCGTCAGCGTCGTCGCCGTCTTGCAGATCGGCGTGATGGTCGTGGCCCTGTTCACCGTGCACCTGGGCGCGGGGTTCAACTTCATGAACATTGTCGGCATGAGCGAAGCGGGACCGCAATTCGGTATCCCCGGCTTCGAGATCAACCTGCTGTACATTGCCGGCCTGAGCGCCCTGTTGCTGGGTGGAGCCGGAGCTCTGTCGGTCGATCGGCTGCTGGCAACGGTGGCGGCACGGCGCATCGAGCCCGCGCCAATCCAGGAGCGGGCCGCCGCTGTCACGAGCTGACACTAACCTTCAGTTAGGGCGGCAAACGAAACGCCGCGGGTGAGGAATCATCCGCGGCGTTCGTCGTGCTGATGCGACTCAGTAGTCCACGCCCGCGACGCAGACCCCGCTCTCCGGTACACGCAGGAAATAGGCCTCGATGGCCTCGCTCGGGTCGGGCAGCGCCGCGTGGCGAGCCACAACCCACTGTTCCCACCCTGCATCCAGCTCGGCCAGGCTCACGCCAAGCAATTGCTGCGTCACCTCGGAGGTCACCTCGACCGGCGAATAGGCGATGTCAAGCACCGCCTGCCGTCCATAGGTCTCATCGATGTAGCGGAACCACGAGGCACGCTGGGAGTAGGCCTGATACTCGCAGGGCTGATTGAGGTCGTGGTTCTGCCGCAGTACCTCCAAAGGGATCGCCTGCCCGCTCGTGACCCAGTAGCCGGTGATAACCTCTTCGGGCTGCCCGTAAAACGGGAACCCAATCTTGGTCGGATCCACCGTCAGTGCCACGAACTCCGCAAACCCCTCCTCGATGAACCCCGCCGTACGCCAGTTCCAGGTGGACACGTTGTCGTTGTATTCGTCGCGGAACGAGTGCGCCATCTCGTGCGCCAGCAGCGAGAAGTAGCCACCCAACCAATCCGGGTACTGGAAGATGTGGACCGTGCCGGCCGCGTCCGCATACCCGCCGGTCGCGTTCGGCTGCTTGGGGCCCTCGAGTACCACAATAATCCTGCGGGACGGCGTGTTCTCTGGTCCGACCAAGTTGGCGATGGATGTGAAGTGCGCTTCGGCCTCCTCGACCCCTTGCTCCATTTCCTCGAGCGTCGCATTGCCGATGGGGGCAACGAAGCGGACGTGCTCGCCATCCAACTCCAACCGCTCCACTGGTCCAACGGTGCTGTCCCCGCAGGCTGCCACCACGAGGGCGGCAGTCAGGAGCCACACGCGGCGGGCTCGGTGTGCCATTGTAGTCACGGCATCCTCGGCGTATCGAGTCTCTCTTCCATTACCCGGATAATTCCGGTATGGTTGCCTGAGTAAGCACGACCGAACCGATCGCAATTGCATCGCTGAGGTCGGAGCCCCACGCTATCTTAGGGCGTCGCCCAGGGAGGGGGTCGCAGTGGGGAAGATCCGCTCGTGGCTCGGCGGAACCCGCAGGCTCGTGTTCGACGTCGGGCGCCACGGATTGCTGCTCGGACCGGTACGGCGCGCATTCGTGGAGCCGGCGGCAAGCGTGAGCAACGAGGTCCGAGGCCTGCTCCTCAGCTACTATGGCGAGCGACTCTCCCACGCCGGCCTCATTGCCGGCTCTAGCGGCAACCTGTCGGTGCGACTGAGCGACTCCAACACGATCTACATCACGCCGCACGCCTCGAGCAAAGCCTTCTTGCGGCGTTCCGACCTCACTCGCGTCTCCCTCGACGACGATGACTTCGACCGCGAGCGGGTGAGCATGGAGTATCCCATGCACCACGCCTGTTATGAGGCGGACGAGGGGGTCGGCGCGGTGATTCACACGCACGCCCCTGCCCTGACCGCGGTCGGTATTCTGGGTCTGGACGTGGCTGAGGTGCTTCCCGAGATCAAGGGATCGTTCGGGACCATCCAGTGCATCCCCTACACCGAGGCGGGATCACGGGCGCTGGCCGACGCCGTGGGTGATGCCGTGCGGGAGGGTGCCAAGCTCGTCATCCTGGAGCGTCATGGCGCCGTGTCGGTCGGCGCAGATCTCTCGGAAGCCTGTGACCGGATGGAGTTGGGAGAGCTGTCGGCGAGGACGGTGTTGTGGGCGGGAGGGCGCGCCGACGTGGGTTAGGAAGTCACTGTGACGTGCCTTGCCAGGAGGACGCACCGCATACCATTGTTGAAGTTGTCCCTGCCCTAGAACCCACCGAACAGTCCAGAGAGCCTCTAATGCGCTGACGTCCAACGTGTTGAAGCTCTGTTGAGCCTCCGCGCCTGAATTGAGTGGGCGCCCGGTTTCTCAGGATTCCAGCAGTAGGACAGCCTGATGGCATCACCGTGGCACCTCAGGATCTTCGGCATCCCAGAACTCCTGGATGCCGAGAGCCGGCCGCTTCTCTTCCGTACCCGGAAGCAACTCGCACTCCTCGTGTACCTAGCGCTCGAGGCACAACGGCGTCCCGTATCACGAGAGCTCCTCGTTGAGCTCCTTTGGGACGATGTGATGCCAGAGCGTGGACGGCACTCTCTTTCTCAAGGACTCAGCGTCATTCGCCAGCACCTCGGCAAGAACGCCGTGACACGAGGGCCCGGCCCAGTACGCTTGGCATGTCACGTTCCTACCGACCTAGACGAGATCGCCGCAAAGGGCATCATCCCGGCGGAGTTCGCTCAGCCACTGAAGGAACTCGACGACGGGGGCGGCGGCTCGTTCGCACACTGGCTCGACGCCACACGCGCTCGCTGCCTCAAGGCTGCCAGGCAACTGCTCTCCGACCAGCTGAATTCCGCTCGGTCAAGCGGGAATCTCCAATGGGTACACGAGCGGGCCGCGGAGCTGTACCGAGTCGACCCGTATTCGGACACCGCGGTCCATGCCCTCGCCGAAAGGTCTCTGCTTGACGGAGATGCCGTTGGGGCGATCAAGCTATTGCGTACACATCTGGACCGGACGGCCGAGGAGCTGCAGTGCAACCCGCATCCGGATGTCGCGCGGCTCCTGAAGAGAATCGAGAACGGTATAGTCAGGGTTGAGAAGCAGAGGGCTATTCCACCTCAGAGCAGTCTCCCGCAGCAAGCCGAGGTTTTCGTCGGGCGCGAAGAGCAACTGAGTCAGCTCGAAGCGCTGTGGGATGAGGCACGTTGTGGCTCGCTCAAGACATGCCTCATTACCGGGCCAGCAGGCATCGGCAAGAGCACCCTCATCCGACATTTCGCGACGTCCGTGGCTTCACGTGCGTGGCCGGTGTGGCAGGTGGGTTGCCAGGAGATCGGGATCAACATTCCCTTTGCCGCTGTTTCTGAGCTCATCCACTTGTTGCTACGAGA
>JBDGXT010000230.1:0-3495 GCA_039584455.1 Gemmatimonadota bacterium | reverse complement strand
GGGATCTTGTAATCCTGATCGATCGCGTCGGCGTCCACGTTGGCCTCGAGAAAAGCTGCCAGCTTGTCGAGCCATGGCTGGGCGCGGGCGAGCTCTTCCTCGTCGACCTCGGGGAACGGGTGGATCAGCTCGAGGTGCAACCGCCCCGCGCTCGCTCACCTGCTGCTTGGCGGCCGGCCCAGCCCCACCCTTCGTATCGGCAGTGACGGGGGTCATGATGACATCCAATCGGTGTGTATGATCAAGCGACGGAATCACCCGTCGCGCTCTATAGTCCTGAAACTGAAATATGGAGTTGCCCGGTTCCCAGCGCCACGGCGCGACGGTTGCGTCCGTCGGGGCGGGGAGGCAACATTCGGCGGCGTTAGATCGTAGGATTCCCGACGATGAGACCGATGTTTATCGTGGCCCTCGCGGCCGTGGCGGTGATGTTGCCCTCGGGCAGTGAGGCCCAGACCGGCGGGCAGCCCCTCCAGGTGGACGAATTCCTGACGTTGGACCGCGCGTCCGATCCCCAGGTCTCGCCGGACGGTCAGTGGGTCGCGTACAGCGTCACGACGACCGACCTGGCTGCCAACAGCCGCGCAACCGATCTCTGGATGGTGGCGACGAGCGGTGGAGAACCACGCCGCGTCTCCGACGTGCGTCGTGGCGGGCGGCATGCGCGCTGGTCTCCCGACGGGCGGACCATCGCCTACGTCACCACCCGCGGTGATGGCGGCGAGGTGCGCTTGTACGACGTGTCCCGTGGCCGCTCGCGGCGTCTGGTGGCCCTGTCCACCGGCACGGGGGGAGTGATCTGGTCTCCCACGGGGACGCATCTGGCATTCGTGTCCGACGTGTATCCCGAATGTCGCGATGACGCGTGCAACGCGGCCCGCATGGAGGCGGAGGCCAGCCGGCCGAGCCGTGCCCGGGCGTACGACGAGCTGCTGTATCGCCACTGGACGAGCTGGGAGGATGGGCGGCGCGGCCACCTGTTCGTGGTGCCGGTGGGTGGCGGCGAGCCGGTGGACGTTGTCGCCGGGAAGGACTACGACGTGCCGGTGCCGCCGTTCGGTGGATCGAGCGATTACGCGTTCGCGCTGGACGGCCGCTCCGTGGTGTTCACGACCAAGATCGGCACCGACGAGGCGTGGCACACCAATACCGACATCTACCAGGTACCGATCGAGGGGGGCGAGCCACGGAACCTCACGTCCGGCTTCCGCGGTGCCGAGGTGTATCCCTCACCGTCGCCGGACGGGCGGATGCTGGCCTTCCTGTCGCAGGAGCGGGCCGGGTTCGAGGCGGATCGCTGGCGCCTCATGGTGCTGGACCTCTCCACGGGGGGTGTGCGGGAGGTGACCCGCGACTTCGACCAATGGGTGGCCGACTACGTCTGGTTGCCCAACTCTCGAGAGCTGGTGTTCACCTCCCAGCTGCGGCACCGGAATCTCCTCTATCGGACCAACCTCAACGGGCGCATTGAAGCCCTGATGAGCTGGGGGAACACCTCCCAGATCTCCATCGCCGAAGATGGCAACACGATGGTATTCCTGAACGATGCCATCAACCGGCCGGGCCAGCTGTACGCGTGGTCCATCAATGCCGGGGCCAGCCCGCAGCGGGTGACCGACCTGAATGCGGCGACGCTGAGCCGGCTGCGGATGAATCCGGCGGAGGAGATCAGCTGGGTCGGGGCGGACGGGAACACCGTTCGCGGCATGCTGGTGCGTCCCCCCCAGTACCAGCGGGGGCAGCGCTATCCCCTGTTGGTGATGATCCACGGCGGTCCGCAGGGCGCCTGGCGCGACAACTGGCACTCCCGCTGGAACGCGCAGATGTTCGCGGCGGCCGGGTACGTCACGGTGCTGCTCAATCCGCGAGGCTCGACCGGGTTCGGTCAGCGGTTCGTAGATCAGATCTCGCAGGACTGGGGCGGCCGGGTGTACATCGACATCATGTCCGGCGTGGAGCACGCCGCCCGCTTCCCATTCGTGGACTCGACGCGGATCGCGGGCGCGGGTGGATCGTACGGTGGCTACATGGTGAACTGGATCAACGGCCACTCCGACCGATTCGACGCCCTCGTCACGCATGCGGGTGTGTACAACCTGGAGTCGTTCTACGGGGCGACCGAGGAGCTGTGGTTCCCGGAGTGGGAGTTCGGCGGCACCCCGTGGGAGAACCGCACGTACTACGAGCAATGGTCACCGCACCGCTTCGCCAACAACTTCCGCACGCCGACTCTCGTGGTCCATGGTGCACGCGACTTCCGGGTGCCCGACACGCAGGGGCTCGAGGCGTTCACGGCGCTGCGACGCCAAGGCGTGCCGGCCCGACTGGTCTATTTCCCCGACGAGGGGCACTGGATCGGGCGACCCCAGAACCAACGGGTCTGGTGGAACGAGGTGCACGCCTGGCTGGCTCGCTACCTGAGCCCCGCGGCCGTCCCGTGAGCCGGGACGCGCCGCTATATTCGCGGAAGCCATGACGGAAGATCCGCAGCCACTCTACCCCTCGCGCTCGGGAGCCGGCGCACTGCTGGGACGGCAGGTGTACAACCACATCAACCCGCCGACCCTGGTGCTGGGCGTGACCCCCGGCGGGGTTGAGGTTGCCGCCAACGTAGCGAAGGCGATGGGGTGCAAGTTCGACGTCATCGTGGCCGCACATGTGCGCATGGAGGAGCCGGGCATCGTGGGGGCGATGGCCGAAGATGCGAGCGCGGTGCTCGACCAGGAGTACGAGCCGTACTTCCGCGACGCGATGGTGCTGGGCGAGGCGATCGACGACGCACGACAGGCGGTGAAGACCGAGAGGCTCCTGTTCCGCGGCACCCGTGCCCTGCACGAGGTGAAGGGCCAGAATGTCGTGATCGTGGACGGTCACGTCACCGATCCGTGGAAGCTCCTCGCGGCGGTGGAGGCGATCAAGCCTCTGGAACCGGCCTACATCATGGTCGCCGCGCCCGTCGGCACGCGGCCGGTGCAGGAGAAGGTGCGGGCGCGACGCCTCCAGTTCGTATGTCCTTCCGTGCTCATGGATCCGACCGGCCACCCGCTCCCCTTCGGTGATCCGCAAGATCCCAGCGCCGAACGTCTCCGCAGCATTGTCGTTGCACGCGAAGCGGCGTAGTCTGGCCGCTCTGGTCGCGTGTTTCCTGCTGGGCAGCGGCTCCCTGTCTGCCCAGCTCGCCCCACCCTCGACAGGTGGGGCCGCGCGGCTCGACCACCTCCTGCAGCGCTTGGCCAGCTCATACCGCGTCCTCGTGATCGGAGCGCACCCCGATGACGAAGACACGCGCCTCCTCGCACTGGTAGCGCAAGGGTACGGCGCCGAGGCGGCGTATCTCTCGCTGTCGCGCGGTGAGGGCGGCCAGAATCTGATCGGCGACGAGCTCGGCGTGGCGCTCGGTCTGCTGCGCTCACAGGAGTTGGTCTCGGCCCGCCGAATGGACGGGGCCCGACAGTTCTTCACCCGGGCATTCGACTTCGGTTACTCGCGCACGCT
>JBDGXT010000229.1:0-3353 GCA_039584455.1 Gemmatimonadota bacterium | reverse complement strand
GGGAAGGAGGCAGGACGATGAAACTGCGGCGAATCGCGACGACCGGTGCGCTCGCCATCGCGTTCGCCGTGGGCTGCGGCGACTCGACGGAGCCCCAGGGCGATGTCACCATCGCCGATCTGGTGGGAAGTTGGAACGCCACCTCGATGCAGTTCACGAGCCAGAGTAATCCCTCGGTGACGCTGGACCTCATCACTCAAGCGTTTGGGAGCATGAGCATCTCCATCAACCCGAACGGGAGCTTCGAAGGCACCTTCAAGGAGAGCTTCTCGGCCTCGCAACAGAACGTCTCCGGAACCATCACGCTGCAGGGCAATACCATCACGATCGCCTTCGTCGAGGGACTCGATGAAGACGTCTCCGGGGCGTTCACGCTTGCTGGCGACGTTCTCACGGTTAACGGGACCTTTCAGGCGTTCGACTTCACCCCCGGCGACGGGAACGACAACCCGGAGCCGGCGAACCTGGTGATCGTGCTGGTGCGGGAGTAACGCTAGTCGAGAGCCGGCGCCTTGCGGCGCGTCATGGCAGCGAACAGCTCGTCGGTGTTTTCCGGGGGTCGGGTCAGCCAACTCACCACCACGGTGACTAGCAGCGCCGCGAAAAAGGCGGGCACCAGCTCGTACATCCGAGTGGCAAGGTAGGGCGTCTTCTCCCACGCGATCGTCACGACCGTACCGGCGACGAGCCCTGCCATCACGCCCGCGCGGGTCGTGCGCCGCCAGAAGAGGGCCAGGATCGAGGTCGGCCCGATGGCGGCCCCCAGGCCGGCCCAGGCAAACAGCACCAGCCAGAACACGAGGTCCTCGGCGAGCACTCCGAAGATCAACGCCCCTATTACCAGCAGCATCACCACGATGCGGCTGTAGAGCACGAGCCTCCGCTGCGGGATCACGTCGTCACGGTGCAGGATCTTCTCGTAGAAGTCCCGCACCACGCTCGACGCGGCGACGAGGAGCTGCGAGTCGGCGGTGGAGATGATGGCGGCGAAGATCGAAGCTACTACGACGCCGAAGAACACCGGGTGGAGCTGCTGCTGTGCCAGGATCGGATAGAGCTGCTCGGTGTCCGCGCCCGGCAGCATGGTGACGTCGGGGAAGTACACCCGCCCAACCAGTCCGATGAACAGCGCTCCCCAAGCCATGACCACGTTCCAGATCGTGCCGACGACCGCCGAGAAGCGGAGCTGATCAGGATCGGCGATGGACATGTAGCGCACGATGATGTGGGGATTGCCGGGGGAGCCGAGCCCGATGCCGAGGAAGCCGATGGCAACGCCGAAGGACAAGGCAAAGGGATCCACCAGGGTGGGATCGAACGATTGGAGCTCGGCGAGCACCGCCGTGAGCCCTCCCCGGTCGGCCAGCGCGGCGGCGGGCACGATCACGAGCGCAGCAATCATGATGCACGCCTGCAGCGTGTCGCTCAGGCTCACCGCGAGAAACCCCCCGACGCTGGTGTAGACCACCACGATGGCCGCGGTGAGGATCACCCCCGTGGTCGGGCTCAGCCCGAAGCTCCCGGCGAAGGCCTTCCCGCCACCCACGAACTGGGCGGAGACGTACCCCACCATGAAGATCAGTATGATGACGATCAGGATGGTGCGGAGCACGCCGCTGCGGTCGCCGAACCGGGCGGCGTAGAAGTCGGGGACCGTGACGCAGTCGTACGCCTCGCTGAAGCGCCGCAGTCGCGTGGCGTAGAACAGGAACAGGAACATCTCGGCCACGATGTACCCCACCACCGCCCACGTGGCGCTGGCCCCAATGGTGTACGCCATGCCGGTCACGCCGAGCAGGAGCCAGGCGCTGCGGCCCGAGACGACGGCAGACAGCGCGACTACGAAGCGATGCATCTTGCGCCCGCCCACGAAGAAGTGGCTCACGCCAGTGGACGAAAACCGCGCCGACAACACTCCGATCCCGATGACGATAAGCAGGTAGACGACGAACGAGGCGACGGCGTACGGGTTGGCCGTGATCTCGATCGTCGCCGGGGCGTCCTGCATTACTCGTCCCGCGCCCGCGTGAGGCGTGCGAGCAGGATGGCGGTGAGGATGATGGCGGCCGGGAGGACGAACATGGTGAGGTAGAAGCCGTTCATGGTAGCTCGCTCCGTGAGCGTTGCGGCGCCAGTCGCGCGTGCGAATGTTATGCAGTCGATCACACCACGCCAACCGGAGCCGTCATGCCCCCGATCCGTATCCTCTCCGCGGCCGACGTTCGAGCGGCCCTTCCCATGCGCGACGCCATCGACGCGATGAGAGATGCGTTCGGCCAGCTCTCGGCGGGCACGGCCGAGGTGCCCGTGCGAACGAGCGTGTCGGTTCCGGAGAGGGACGCTGTCACGCTCGTGATGCCGGGCCGCTGCGACGTGCCCTACGGGCTCGGTGGGAAGCTGGTCTCGGTGTTCCCGCAGAATGTCGACGCGGGCCTGCCGGTCGTGAATGCCGTGGTGGTGCTGCTGGACCCCGAGACCGGCCAGGTGGCGGCGCTGCTGGAGGGCGGCGCGCTGACCGCAATCCGGACGGGGGCCGCGAGCGGGTTGGCCACGGAACTGCTGGCTCGGCCCGACGCGAAGCGCGCGGCGATCATCGGCGCGGGGGTGCAGGCCCAGACGCAGCTCGAGGCGGTGTGCTGCGTGCGCGAGATCGAATCGGTGGCGGTGTACGCGCTGGCCGGTGCGGAGCAGTTCGCGCAGGAGATGGCGGGTCGCGACGGCGTGCCGGCTGCGATTCGCGTGGCTGGCTCAGCGCGAGAGGCAGCGCAGGGCGCTGACATCGTGTGCACGGCCACGTCGTCATCAGAGCCGGTGGTGGGCGTTGGCGACGTGACGTTCGGAACGCACATCAACGCGATCGGTGCGTTCACGCCAGAGATGCAGGAGATCGATCCCGTGCTGGTGGGCACGGCGCGCGTGTTCGTGGATCAGCGGGAGGCGTCTCTGGCGGAGGCGGGGGAAGTGATCGCCGCGGTGCAGCAAGGCCTGCTGGCGGAAGGCGATCTGATCGAGCTGGGCGAGGTCGTGAACGGGAAGGCCGCGGGCCGGCAGAGCGACGATCAGATTACGCTATTCAAGTCGGTAGGCGTGGCGGTGCAGGATCTGTGCGCGGGAGCGAGAGCGGTGCAAGGGGCGGAAGCGCTGCACCTCGGTTCGGTGATCGAGCTGTGACGCTTTACGGCTTGGGCTCCATGAGGGCGACGTAGGGCGGAAAATCGTACAGGCTCTCGAGGTCGAAGTCGCGATGCACGACCATGCTTCCTTGGGGCCACCGCTGACTGAACGCCTCCCGCAGCAGGCCAACGGCCACTTCGTGCCTCCCAAGTACAGCAGCGATCGCGCCCCGGTAGTAT
>JBDGXT010000228.1:0-9238 GCA_039584455.1 Gemmatimonadota bacterium | reverse complement strand
TTCACCAGGTCGTCGTTGGTGAAGTGCGAGCCCATCCAGGCTGCGCCCATGAGGGAGGGGGGAAGCTTGATGCTGCGATCGACGCGGGGGAGGTAGTTCCAGATGTCGTTGCCGGCCTTGAGCGTGGCCGTCCCGGCATCCTTGCGGGGAGAGAGAATACGGATGAGCGAGTACTCGGTGCCGAGCGACCAGATGCGCATCTCGTAGGCGCGGCTCCAGTGCTCGGTGACCACCTCCATTTCCACCACGCCCTCGCTCGACTCGCCCCGCAGGAGGCGATCGACCCGATCCACGATCTCTTCCGCCGTCTGGGCCGTCGCCGACCCTGCGGCGAAGAGAATCCCCGCACAACCGAGGACCGACGAGGCGACCCCTCTCCACATACACGCCTCCCTCCCTATCCCCTCCATCGCCTCCCCACTCCCCTGCCGCGTCGCTACCAGGTGAAGACCAGGATCGCTCCGGAAGTGTGCCCGGTCCCGTACCTGGTGGTGGCGTCAGATGCGGTCAAGTGTCGTATCTCCCGGATGTCGTCGACGATCATGCGGCGGAGTTCGTCGGCCGGTCCCTGGAGGGCGTTGTCGAGATACACCCGAATGGGATCGACCCCGGCGCCGGCGGAGCGCGCTCTCGTCCGGAGCCACTCCGGGCGAAGCTTGTACACCACCTCGAAGGCCGTTCGGACGTTCGCCGCCTCGATCTCGGGCCGCGAAATGGTGTCGGCGGCGCCCGTGGGCGCCGAATCGACTTCCTGCAGGGGGGACGAGCAGCCTGCCGCGAACAGCACGACCGCGAACACGAGCCTCCCGGAACACCGCTGCATCATCACCTCGAGCGCTGTTGTAGCTGGTGCCGCATCCTCATCCCTAGCGCACGCTAACCACCAGAATGGCGCCGGACGTGTGCCCCGTCCCGAACCGCGTGGTGGCGTCAGCGGAGTTCAGATAGCGCATTTCCCCCACCGTGGCCGCATCCATCAGCCTGAGCTGGTCCACCTCGCCGCGATTCGCGCCGTCCACGTATACGCGGACCGGATCGGGGGTTCCGGCGCCACGCGACCGCTTGCGCAGCCAGCTTGGCTGCAGCTTGCGAACCACCTCGTACGCGGTGCGCACGTTGGATTCGACGATCTGCTGCCGCGTGATGACGTTAGCAGAGCTCACCGGGGCCCCTTCGACATCCTGCGTCGCGGAGGAACAGCCACCTACCATGAGCAGCCCTCCGGTGATTGCCGTCAGCAATCGAGCGTTCGTCACTGACACCTCCCCCTGTGTCCTGTCATCCAACGATGCCCTTCGCAGGGCTACCCCGCAAGTTCATGGACGCGCTTCGATCCGCTGCTCGAGCACCACCCCGCGCTCCGCCAAGTACTGCACGACGTGCTCATAGCAACTCGGCTCTCGACCCACGACCTCGGGCGGGGCGACCCCCGGCGTGGTCCACAAGCCGGCCGCCACCAGGTGCACCAGCGCCGTGCAGGTGTACCCTGTCGTCCGCGCCATGGAGCTCGTGCCGGTCGCCTCGTCGTGCCGATCCAACAACTCGAAGACGTGGCGTTGCGGAGGGGTACCACCGACATCGATCTCGACGCGCAGCACGGTGATGTCCGCCTCTCCCGGGCCGAACTCCCAGGCCGGAAACAGCAGCCGCGCAGCGACATCCCGGGGGCGCACCGACGCCCCGTCTACCTCGATCGGCTCGGTGTCGAACAGCCCCATGTCTGCCAGGAGTCGCATCTGCGCGGCGTGGCCCGGGTACCGCAGGGTCAGTTCCCGCATGTCGGGCACGCGCTCGTCGTGCAGCAGCGTTCGGAGCCCGTCGGTGAGGAACGCTTCCAGCGTTCCGATCTCGCCCACCTCGATCTGCTCCACGCCGGACAGCGCGGGCACGGTGCGCACCGAGCCACCCTCCTTGTACCGCGCCGATCGCGTATAGACCTCGATCACGTCGATGGGGGAGAACGGCGCCTTGTACCGGAACAGCCCGCTGCTGTCCACCGGCAACCCACCGACGTAGCAGACGTACCGCTCCACCTGGTCGCTGAGCGACTCCACGTGCCCCAGGACCAGGGCGCTCAGGCCCGGTGACACACCACAGTCCACCAGCGCCACGACGCCGTGCCGGCGGGCGAGCTCGTCGAGCGCGAACGGATCTTCCTAGATCCGCCTCGACCTTGTGGTCCGCCGGGACGGCGCGCAGCCGCTCGAGCGCCCCGGGATCCCAGTCGGCCACCGTAACCTCAAAGGCGTCGTCCGCCGCCAGATCGGCGGCCATCGCACTCCCCACACGGCCCGCACCCAGAACGACAGTCCGCATCACATCCTCGCTAGTAGGATCTCGACTCGCACGAAAGATACCCGGGAACGCACGCTGGGTGCCGCAGTTGCGGCGGTTCGGCTCCGTCGCTACGCTCCGGGGCTCACTCGAACGAGGTCATCATGCACCGGACAATCTGGGCGGGTTCGCTGCTGCTTCCCCTGGCGCTCCTTCCCCGGGGCGTCGTGGCACAGGACGGGACGGATGACGAACGTCCCGTTCCCCACCCCGTCACGGTTTCGCTGGGGTTCCAGCAGGCCCTGGAGCTGGGCACGCGCAGCCCGACGGGGGAGCCGGGCACCAACTACTGGCAGCAGTGGAGCGATTACACCATTCGCGCACGCCTCGATACGGAGGGCAAGCGCGTCGACGGCAGCGTGCGCATCGTGTACCACAACCGCTCGCCGGACACGCTTCCCGAGGTGTATCTCCAGCTGCTCCAGAACCTCCATGCCCCGGGCGTGGTGCGGAACCGCTCGCAGCGTGACGTGACCGGTGGCGTGCAGCTGAAGCGCGTCGTCGCGAGCAGGACGGAGCTCAAGTCGGTACTCACCGGCGGCTTTGGACCCACCAGGGGCACGTCCCGCAGCGCCGGCTACGGCGTGTCGGGCACGGTGATGCGGCTTCGCCCACCCAGACCGGTCGAGCCCGGCGATTCCCTCATCATGGAGATCGACTTTGGGTTCGCGGTGCCACAGAGAAGCTCGGGGCGCATGGGTTGGAGCCGCGACAACCTGTTCTTCGTGGCGTATTGGTACCCCCAGATGGCGGTGTACGACGACGTCGTGGGGTGGCAGACGGATCCCTACCGGGGCGGCGCCGAATTCTACATGGGTTACGGCAGTTACGATCTGACGGTCGAGGCCCCAGAGGGATGGGTGGTGGCAGCCACCGGCCGGCTGCAGAACGCCGAGGCCGTGCTGCCCGAACCGGTGCTCGAGCGGTTCCGCCAGTCCGAGCGGAGCGACACGGTGGTTCACGTGCTCACGGCCATGGATTTCGGTCCCGGGCGGGCCACCCGCCGGTCCGACAGCGGCTACCTCGCGTGGCACTTCTCGGCGGACAACGTTCGCGACGTCACGTTCAGCGCCACGCGCTCCTCGATGTGGGACGCCGCCCGCACGCCGGTGGGCGACCTCGACGGCGACGGCGCCGTGGACTACGCCCGCGCCGAGGCGTTCTACCGGGGCACCGCCCCTCGCTGGCAACACGCGTGGCGCTTCGTACAGCACTCCATCGACTTCCTGTCGCGCTGGACGGGGGTCAACTATCCATGGCCGCACATGACCGCCGTCGAGGGAGCGGAGATCATCGGCGGGGGCATGGAGTTCCCCATGCTGACGCTGATCGGCGACTACAACCAGCGCAGCGACACCGCACTCTACAGCGTGATCGCCCACGAGCTCGCGCATATGTGGGTCCCGATGATCGTGGGTAATGACGAGCGCCGCCGCGCCTGGATGGACGAGGGCACGACTTCTTTCAACACGGGCCAGGCCAAGAAGGAGTTCTACCCCGGGCCCGACTGGGATCGCGGCAACCGGGAGGGGTATGCCCGGTTCGCCCTCACCGGCCGGGAAGGTGAGATCATGCGGTGGTCCGACTTCCACTACACTGGCGACGCGTACGGCCTGGCCTCCTATGCCAAGCCCGCCACACTCCTGGCCACCCTGCGCGGCCTGCTCGGCGAGGAGACGTTCGTGCGGGCCTACCAGACCTATCTGCGCAACTGGTCGTTCAAACACCCCAAACCGTGGGACTTCTTCAACACGTTCAGCTCGGTGAGCGGGCGCGACCTGGACTGGTTCTGGCGGGCCTTCTACTTCGAGACCTGGTCGCTGGACCAGGGCGTGGAGGAGGTTTCCTTTGACGGTGGCCAGACGACCGTCGCGGTGCGCGACCACGGTCTCGCACCGATGCCCGCGCGCCTCACGGAGATCGGCGTGGACACGTGGCTGGCCGGGAAGCGACGGGCCGAGTTGACGGTTCGCACTGAGGCACCGGCCGTACGGGTGGAGATCGACGCCGACCACGTGTTCCCCGACGTGGATCGGGAGAACAACGTGTGGGAGCGACGGTGATCAGTCGACCCGCACCAACCGTTGCAGGTGTGTGTCCTTGAAGTCCGTGGGGTACTTGAGTCCGAAACCGAAGAACCGGTCCAACGCGATGTGCGCACCCCAGATGAGGCCGAGACCCATCAGGATGCTGCCCTCGCCGACGAAGCCGAACACGAAGAGGATCGCGGGAAGCAGGTAGGTGTGCACCACGTTGTACACGACCGCGCCGATCTTGGTGTCGGCCAGGTAGGCGAGGATCGAGAGATCCGGGAGAAGAAACAGCAGGACGAAAAGCCACCAGCTGAGCCCGAGCTCCCGATAGAGCAACAGCATCACCACGAACATGGCGATGCCCTCCAGGCGCAAGACGATCCCCGGGTTCGTCGGATCTCTCTGCTGCGGCACGATCTGGTCGAGCACGGTACCCTCCATGGCGGGATCGATCACGAATACCTCGTGAGCGGACGATCCGCAAGCAGCGCTTGCGGGATCTCCCGACGCGCCGCAAGATCAGGCCCATGCCTTCGCTCCACGATCCCGACGACTACCGGATAGCACTCGCACGGGTGGAGCGTTTGAGCCCGGAGCGCCAACCGCGCTGGGGGCGGATGTCGGTGGATCAGATGCTGTGCCACCTGAGAGACTATTTCGATCTCGCCCTGGGACGAACCACGGGCAAGCCGCTTGGCAACGCGCTCACACAAGCCGCGGCGCGCTGGCTGGTGCTCACGGTGGGCATGCGCTTTCCCAGGAACGTGCGGACCTTGCCGCAGTTCAAGCAGACCTCCCCGGAGGTGTTCGACCACGACCACGCGCGGCTACGCGATTGCTTACAGGAGTTCCACCGGAGGCGCGATCGCGCCGAGTGGCCGTACAACCCTGCCTTCGGGAAGCTGACCCGTGAACAGTGGGGCCGGCTCGCCTGGCTGCACGTGGACCATCACCTGCGCCAATTCGGCGTGTAGCCCGGCAGGCGACAGCGTGTACCGTGCAAACCGCATCTTGCTCGCCACCCTGGTCGTGCTCGCCCAGGGCTGCACCACCGAGGGCGCGAGCCAGCAGACCCGGTCCTTCTCGCAGGTAGGGGTGATCGAGGGGTTCTACGGCCCACCCTGGTCCCATCGCGATCGCCTCGACGTGATCCGCTTCATGGGAGACGTGGGCCTCACGACGTACTACTACGCCCCCAAGGACGACCCGTATCACCGGCAGCGATGGCGCGAGCCCTACCCCGCCGATCGCTGGGCCGAGCTCGGGGAGTTGGTCGATACGGCGCGGGCGCGCAGCGTCAGGTTCGTGTACGCCATCAGTCCGGGAGGCAGCATGGCGTACGCGGACACCGCCGACTACGGCGCGCTGCTGCAGAAGCTGGTCGATATCGAATCGCTCGGCGTAGAGGACTTTGCGCTCTTCCTGGATGACGTTCCGCCGACGCTGGAGCACGAGACCGATCGGGCGGCGTACGAGACCCTGGCCGACGCCCACGCGGATCTCACCAACCGGCTTCACGCCGACCTGCAAACGACCGGGGCTTCACTCGCCCTCACGCCTACGACCTACACCAACGCCTGGGGTGACCGCGAGTATCTGCGACGTCTCGGCCAGCAGGCGGCGCGCGAGGTGCCGTTCTTTTGGACGGGGGTCGACGTGGCGGCGCCGGAGATCACCGCCCTTCAGGCTCGGGAGTGGGGTGCCCTGACCGGCCGGCCGCCGCTGGTGTGGGACAACTACCCGGTGAACGACTTCGCACGGTGGCGGCCGTTTCTCGGCCCCATCCGGCATCGCGCTTCCGACCTCCCGTCACAGGCCACGGGCATTCTCTCCAATCCGATGAACGAGGCCCACGCCTCGATGATCGCACTCGCCACCCTCGCCGCGTACGCCGAAGACCCGGCGGGGTACGACCCCGACGCCGCGCTGGCCTGGGCAGTGGAGTACCTGTACGGCTCCGGCGCCTCCCGGTTGCTGGCTCCCTTCCTCGCTGTCTGGGGCGACTACGCTGACGACCAGAACCTGTTCGAGCCATTGTTCATCCCGGGCGAACCGATCGACGTGGCGGCGGCGGAGCGCGCGCTCGCACGACTCGAAGTGGCCCTGGTGCGCCTGGACTCGGCCGCCGCGGCGAGCCAACCCCTGGGCTCCTTGCGCGACGACCTGGCGCCGTTTGTGCGCCGCACGGCCGCACGCCTGGCCGAGTTGTCGAACGATGCCGCCTACGAGCGCCGCGGGGGAACGCTGGCGTTCCGCCGCGAGCTGGAGCGCTATCGGACGGGCCCCACTCGCCCGACGCTCGTCGACGGCGCGCTCGACGAGTGGGCCGACGCGACATGGTACGACCTGCGCTCCGGTGGACGCTCCAGCGGTGCGACGCCTCGCGTGGCATTCCGTCACCACGGCGAGCATCTGATGCTCGCGCTGCAGGTTCCCCTCCAAGCGGTGCAGGTCCATGAGGGGGCGCGCGTGGGGACGGGTGATCACATCGCCCTGGTGCTCCAGAGCGACACATTGCAGCGACGTTACCTCACGCCCGACGATCTCCTCCTGTTCGTGGCGCCGCCAACGGAACGGCGGCAGCCGACCGTGCACCTCTACTCACTCCCGGTGGACGGGTTCATGGCCAAGTACTTGGCGGACAACGGGGGCTTCACCTTCTCGGAGTTCCTGCTCTCGACGCTGGCCACCCCGCCGACGGGGTGGGGCGCAGGAGTCGCCCAGGGGGTGCGCTGGGGTGCCCGTCCGACCTTGCGCGGGTACGATGTGGAGATCGCGCTGCCACTCCAGGGACGCGAGCGGTTACGCCTGTCTCTCTCGGTCGTCGGCACCAGAAGCGGTCGACGCGTAGTCGCCGCTCTGGCGCGCCGGATCTACCCGGCGAACCCGGCCACGTTCAGCGAGATCGTTGTGCCGCGATAGCCCGCCGAAGGCACGTCAGGCAGGATTCTCGTCCAGTACCTCGCGCACCCGCAGGAAGAGATCGGTCAGCGTCCACGGCTTGTGCAGGAAGGGCACGTCCCGCAGGAACCCCGAGCCGGCTCGGACGTCCTCCCAACCGCGGCATGACCAGGTCGGAGACGATGAGGTCGATCTCGGGCTCGTGCTGGCGGAAGACCTCGAGCGCCTCCTCGCCATCCGCCGCGAGCAATACGGCGTACCCCTGCCCCTCCAGCGCGCGCTTCGTAGCGCGACGAATCCCCCCCTCGTCCTCCACCAGGAGAATCGTCTCCCGACCGCGCATCTCCGCCGCGGCCGGCCCGGTCGTGGCACCCGTTTCCGGCAGTTCGGTCGCCGCCGGAAAGTAGGCGTTCACCGTCGTGCCCTCACCGGGTTCGCTGTACACGTGCACGTAGCCGCCGTGTTGCTTCATCAGCCCGTAGATCATGGCCATCCCAAGACCGGTTCCCACACCGGGCGGCTTGGTCGTGAAGAAGGGCTCGAACACCCGCTCCCTGGTCTCCTCGTCCATCCCCGTCCCGGTATCGGTGCAGGTGAGGCAGATGTACTCCCCCGCATCCACCCAGGGATGGGTGGCACGGTATCCCTCGTCCAACCACGTGCGCGACGTCTCGATACGCAGGATGCCCCCGTCGGGCATCGCGTCACGTGAGTTGGTGGCGAGGTTGAGCACGATCTGCTCGATGGCGCCGGGATCGGCGTCGGCCACGGCGTCCGGCTCCGCGGCGAGCAACTGGATGTCGATGCTCTCCGGCACGACGCGGCGGAGCATGCCGGAGAGGTCCTGCACCAGATGGGTGAGATCGGTCGGCTGCAGCTCGAGCCGCTCACGCCGACTGAAGCCGAGGAGCTTGCGGATCAGCGTGGTGCCCCGACGGGCCGCCCCCTGAATGTCTTCCAGATCGGCACGCACCTGGGCCAGCTCTCGTGGCACGGAACTCGCCACCAGATCGGCATTGGCCAGAATCACCGTGAGGACGTTGTTGAAGTCGTGGGCGATGCCGCCGGTCAGCTGGCCGATCGCCTCCATCTTCTGTGCCTGTCGCAGCTGCGCTTCGAGCACGTGACGTTCCGTCACGTCCTCGGCGATCATCTGGTAGCCCTCGAAGCTGCTGCCATCCCCGTGCACCGGACGGCCGCTGAGCCGCACGGTCAGCCGCCGACCGTCCTTGCGGCGCCAGTCGACCTCTACGTCGTCGATCGGCTCACTACGCGCGAGGCGCTCCAGCAGGTCACCACATTCCTCCGGGTCCGCACACAGCTCCTCGTGCACACTCAGGCCGAGCAGCTCGCGCTCCGCCGAGTATCCCAGCATGTCCACCAGCGCGGGATTGACCGACAGCAACTTCCCGTCCAGCCCCGACAGGTAGATCCCGTATGGGGCATGATCCACCAGCGCCCGGTAGACCGCCTCCGACGACCGCAGCTCGTCCTCGACACGGCGGCGCTCGGTGATGTTGATCGCCGTGCCCACGAGGCACTGCCTGCCTCCTACCGAGGTGCGCAGCGCGGTGAACACGTACGGAATCTGGCTCCCATCCTTGGCGATGAGGTGTGCCTCGACGGTGGCGTAGCCGGCGGCGAAGACCTCCCGCAGGCTCCGCTCCACGTTCTCCTGATCGGTCTCGGGGAAGAAGTCCATGGGGCTCATGCCCATGAGCTCCTCTTCGGTGTAGCCCGTGAACTTGAGCAGGTTGTTGTTCCACCGGAGGAGCCGACCCTCGTCGTCCATCAGGTAGAAGATCCCCGGCAGGCTGTCGAGGGTGATGTCGGAGAACTCCTTCTCCCGGAGGAGAGTCTCCTCCGCCCGCTTTCGCTTGGTGACGTCCTCCACCATGGCATGCCACCCCGAGCGTCCCTCGATCGTGATGGGCGTGAGGCTGAGGAGCGCGTCGTAGGCGGTGCCGTCC
>JBDGXT010000227.1:0-3620 GCA_039584455.1 Gemmatimonadota bacterium | reverse complement strand
ACCGGTGTCCATGCCGGCCTCCATCTGCATGATCGAGACACCGGTCTCCTCGAGCCCCTCCAGGATCGCGTGCTCGATCGGCGCCGCCCCGCGCAGTGCCGGCAGCAGTGACGCGTGCACGTTGATCATGCCGCGCGCGGGGATCTCCAACAGCGCGGGCTTGAGGATGTGCCCATATGCCACCACGACCCCGATGTCGAGTGGGGCGTGGGTCTGCAGCTCCTGCATGAACGCTTCGGTGTTGGGCTTCTTTGACGGGTGGGGGAACGAGCTTGGAGCGGGAGCGGCCGTGCGGTCGGTCGGGCTGCGTCACCACCGCCGCGACGTCGAACCCCTCACCGAGGAGTGCGCGCAGCGAGGGAACCGCGAAGTCGGGCGTCCCGAAGAAGACGATGCGCACGGTCAGAGCCTCGAGCTGGTCTCTTCCTCCGGCTGTACTTCCTTGACGTAGCCTTCCGTACCCTTGCGTAGCTTCCGCCACTTCTTCATCAGCATGCGGCGCTTGAGCGGGCTCAGGTGATCGAGGAACAGCACGCCGTCCAGGTGATCGATCTCGTGCTGGATGGCCCGGGCCCGGAGGTCGGTGGCCTCGACCTGCACCCGCTCGTTGCCCGTCGTCGTGATCTCCACCATGATGCGCGCCGAACGCTCCACGTCGCCGAAGATGTCGGGAATCGAGAGGCAGCCCTCTTCCCCCTTGATCTGCCCCTCCCGCTCGGTGATCACCGGATCGATCAGCACCAGGGCGTCATCCTCTTCCGTCTGGACCACCGCCACCCGCCGGGCGAGGCCGATCTGGTTGGCGGCCAGCCCGATTCCCTTCTCGGCGTGCATCGTGTCGAACAGATCCTTCACCAGGTGCAGCAGCTCGTCGTCCACATCTCCGATCTCGGCGGCGCGCTCCCGCAGCACGGGTGAGCCGAGCAAGTGAAGCGGGCGCAGCGTCACTACTTCGACTCCGCTGCCGGCTCGGTGGTGATCAGGTCCGCGATCCGCTCCCGCTGGACGATCAAGCGCGACTCGCCGCTCTTGATCGTGAGCTGGTTGTCCTTGATGTGGACGACCTCGCCGATGATCCCGCCCACCGTGACGACCCGGTCGCCGCGCCTGAGTTGGGCCAACCGCTCCTTGTGCTTCTTTTCCTGCTGGGACTTGGGCCGGATGATCAGGAAGTAGAAGATCGCGATGATGGCCATCATCTGGATCAGGAAGATGCTGAGGCCACCTCCGCCCTGGCCGGAGGGTGCGAACAAGAACAGCGTCTCAGGTGTCACGTTATTCCCTTTGCGTTATAGCGATCGAGCCATTCGCGGTGCCACCCGGCGAACGCGCCGGCCGCGATCCGGTGCCGCGCCTCGGCGGCGAGCCGGATCAGGAACCGCACGTTGTGGAGTGACAGGAGCCTCAGCCCCAGCAGCTCATCGGCCACGAAGAGGTGGCGCAAGTAGCCCCGGCTGTAGGTGCGGCACGTCTCGCAGTCACAAGTCTCGTCCAGGGGACGTTGGTCGTCGCGGTGTGCGGCGTTCCGGATGTTGATCACGCCGTCCGGCGTGTACGCCGAGCCGTTGCGGCCGTTGCGCGTCGGAGCGACGCAGTCGAACAGGTCCTGGCCCCGCGCCACCGCCGCCAGCAGATCCTCTGGAAACCCAACACCCATAAGATAACGCGGCATGTCGGGGGGCAGCGACGGCTCCAGCGTTTCCAGTACCTCATACATGAGCGACTTGGGCTCCCCCACCGCGAGACCGCCCACGGCGATACCGGTCCACGCGCCGACGCCGAGGACCTCCTCGACGGCGCGTTGCCTGAGGTCGAGGTGCCCCGCTCCCTGAATGATGGGCCACAGAGTCTGATGCTCCGGCTCCTCGGCGGCGAGTTCCCGGTGGCGCGTGGCGCAGCGCTCGAGCCAGAGGGTAGTGCGCGAAAGGGCGTCGGCCGCCGTCGCGTGGTCGGCGCCCCCGGGCACCACGTGGTCGAAGGCCATCGCGACGTCGGCGCCCAAGATCCACTGGATCTCGACGGCGCGCTCGGGGGTGAAGTGGAGAGCGCTGCCGTCCACGTGCGACTGGAACCTCACCCCGTCGTTGTCTACCTGGCGGAGCCCCTCGAGTGAGAAGACCTGGAAGCCCCCCGAGTCGGTCAGGATGGGGCCGGACCATGCCATGAAGCGGTGCAGCCCCCCGAGCGCCGCCACCGTCTCCTCGCCCGGCCGCACGTGCAGGTGGTAGGTGTTGGCCAGCACCATACGCGTGCCGACCGCCTCGAGGTCGAAAGGGGAGAGGGTACGCACCGTGCCCTGCGTGCCGACCGGCATGAACGCCGGCGCCTCGACGTCACCGTGCGGCAACCGCAGGGTACCCGCCCGCGCGGCGCCGTCGGTCGCCTCGAGGGTAAACGTGAATGCGCTCATCGGATGGCCATCGCGTCGCCGTAGCTGAACAGGCGATACTGGCGCTGCACGGCCTCGCGATACGCCGCCATGGTGTGCTCGTGTCCGGCGAACGCCGCCACCAACATGAGCAGGGTGGAGCGCGGCAGGTGGAAGTTGGTCAGCAGCCTATCCACGATCTTGAAGCGGTAGGGCGGATAGATGAACAGGTCGGTCCAGCCGAAGCCGGGCGCCACCGTCCAGGAGACGCCCTGCGACTGGGTGGCCGCCGTTTCGAGCGCCCGCGCCACGGTCGTCCCCACGGCCCACACCTTGCCGCCTCGGGCGACGGCCGTGTTCACCTCCACGGCCGCCGACTCCGAGATGGCGTACCACTCGGCGTGCATGCGGTGCTCCTCGGGGTCTTCCACCTCCACGGGCTTGAACGTCCCCGGCCCCACGTGGAGCAACAGTTCCGTGATGCGCACGCCGTGGTTCTTGATCTGCGCCAGGATCTCTGGTGTGAAGTGGAGCCCTGCCGTGGGCGCCGCCACGCTCCCGTCCACGTCGGCGTACACCGTCTGGTAGCGCACCCGGTCCTCGTCGTCCGCCGGCCGCTCGATGTACGGTGGCAGCGGCACCGCGCCGCGCCGCTTCATGAGCTGTTCGACGGTGAGGCGTCCCGAGAAGCGGAGGCGCCGCAGGCCTCCCCCCACGACTTCCACGACCTCGGCCACGGCGTCGTCACCGATGTGTACGGTGCGCCCCTCCTTGAGCTTGCCGCCGGGGTGCACCATCGCCAGCCACGTTCCGTCGGGCTCGGCGTGTACCAGCAGCAGCTCCGCTTCGCCGCCGCTCTCCCGCTGGCCCTTGAGCCGCGCGGGGATGACGCGGCTCGCGTTGATCACGAGCACGTCGCCCGCTTCGAGCAGCGACGGGAAGTCGCGAAACCGCCGATGCCGTACGGCTCCGCTCTCCCGCTCCAGCTCGAGCATGCGGCTCGCACCCCGGTCGCTCAGCGGGTGCTGCGCTATGGCCTCGCGCGGGAAGTCGAAGTCGAAGTCGGACGTGCGGAACTGGCTACCCACCGGTCTCGTCGCCGAACATGGACGGCTGATCACCGGCTGGGGGGGGAGGGGTGAAGCCGAAGTGCCGGTACGCGGTCGGTGTTGCCATGCGGCCGCGCGGCGTGCGGTGCAGGAAGCCCTGCTGAATGAGGAACGGCTCGTACACCTCCTCCAGCGTGCCCGCG
>JBDGXT010000226.1:0-3381 GCA_039584455.1 Gemmatimonadota bacterium | reverse complement strand
GATCGCGAGACATGCCAGCAGGAAGATCCGGAAGAACCACAGCAGTGAGCCGTACGGGAACACGGGCTCACCGACTTCACGTAGGAAGTGGGCGTATTCGTCGAAGTGCTCGGGTCCCATGAAGGCCTTCAGGTTCCCGATCATATGGGCAATGACGAAGAGCGTAAAGACAACGCCCGTCACGGCCATGAGGATCTTCTTGCCGACAGACGAGCGATAGAGGTTCAAGACCCGACGCATCGTCTCTCCGTGTGTAGGCGAGGGCGTGACAAGTGGACGGATGATACCAAGCGGGTCACGGCACGGGCAAGTTGACCGAGTGATTCACTCGCCGAACGGGCGTTCACCTGGCCTTGTCCAGCCATGGCTCCACCAAGATATCTTTGTGCACGTCGATCGTCCCCAACCGGAGACCGAGATGCACTCCCTTCTCATCGCCGCGACGCTCCTGACCGGTATCACCGATGCCGACACGACCCATCTCTACAAGGCGCTCTTCGTGCGCGCCGCTCCAGGCGAGCTCCTCTCCGTGATGGAGCTGTACGAGGATCGGATCCCCGTCTTCGCAGCGGGCGCCGCACAGCCGTTCGTGCTGCGGCACCGGCAAGGCGACCACTGGGACCTGATGTACCTCTTCCCGATGGAGAGCTTCGCACACTACTGGTCCGACGAGCAAGCCGAGCGACGCGCGGCGGCCGCCGCCGAGTCACCCCTCTCGGACGACGAGTTCGAGCGTCGGGTGCTGGAGCGGGTCTCGTGGCGGGAGGAGTTGTTCGTCAAGGGTCCGCCACTCGAGACCGTACGCGCCGCGCTGCAGGGCGGAACGCTGTTCCACCTGGAGATCTTCCTGGCGCTCCCCGGGAAGCGAGCGGCACTCCTGCGTGAGCGCGAGATGGAGAACGCCTACCTGGCCGCAGTGGACCGCCCCACGAACCTCATCTTCACGCGCGCCGCCGGGGCGGCCTGGGACGCCTTCACCATCGGGGTGTACCGCGACCTCGCCCACTACGCAGAGGGAGATGCCGTTCCGCCCGACCAGGCCGATGCCGCCGCACGGGCCGCCGGCTTTGAGGCCTCGAGCCAGATCGGGACGTACCTGCGAACGCTGATGAGCTCACACCACGACACGATCGGGCGGATCGTGCGGTAGGGGGGTGGCTGCGAGGGTGCGACCTTCCCGCCATCGGGATGCGCCCGCAGTTTCCCGGTGGCAGTGTCTCCGCCGACGCGCCCGTTGCGGCTACCGCGAGGGCCCGGGTAGGGAGAGAGCCACCGATGCAGTCGACGACGAGGTGACGAAGGATGACTAGCGAGCCCCCCGCGGACAAGGTTCGGTTGGACCGCTGGCTCTGGGCCGCCCGGTTCTACAAGACCCGCTCGATCGCCGCGGACGCCATCGACGGGGGCAAGGTGCAGGTGAACGGCACGCGCGTGAAGCGGTCCAAGCTCATCGAGACGGGTGACCAGCTGCGCATTCGCAAGCCACCGTACGAGTTCGTGGTGGCGGTGCTGCAACTCTCAGAGCACCGGGGACCGGCCAAGGTGGCGCAGGCGCTCTACGAGGAGACGCCGGAGAGCGTGCACGCCCGGGAGACGCTCCGGACCCAGCTCAAGCATCAGCCCAACGCTTCGTACGAGGGCAAGGGCCGCCCCACCAAGAAGGACCGCCGCCTGATCGACCGGCTCAAGCGAGGGGAATAAGATGCACGCGATGCTGTTCGAGGGCGTGGGACGACCCCTGCGCGAGGTCACCATCGAGACTCCGAAACCCGGCCCCGGCCACGTGCTGTTGGCAGTGCGCGCCTGCGCCGTGTGCCGCACCGACCTCCACGTAGTCGATGGCGATCTCACCGAGCCCAAGCTCCCGCTGATCCTGGGGCACGAGATCGTGGGCGTGGTAGCGGAGGTGGGTGAGGGGGTCGGGCGATTCGCTCCCGGGGATCGGGTGGGGGTTCCCTGGCTCGGATGGACCTGCGGCGCGTGCGGCTACTGCGAGACGGGGCGCGAGAATCTGTGCGACCGCGCCCGGTTCACCGGCTACCACTTGGACGGCGGGTACGCCGAGTACGCCGTGGCCGACGCACGCTACTGCTTCACGATCCCCGACGGGTACCCCGACCTCCAGGCCGCCCCGTTGCTGTGCGCCGGCCTCATCGGCTATCGCTCGTACCGCATGACGGGCGATGCGGAACGCCTCGGAATCTACGGCTTCGGGGGCGCCGCCCACATCGTCACGCAGGTGGCGAGGCACCAGGGACGCCGGGTGTTCGCGTTCACCAAGTCTGGGGATGCCGACGGGCAGGCGTTCGCCCGCCAGCTCGGCGCCGAGTGGGCCGGCGGCTCCGACGAGACGGCTCCCGAGCCGCTCGACGCTGCCGTCATCTTCGCGCCGGTGGGCGACCTCGTACCGGCCGCCCTGCGCGCTGTGGTGAAGGGCGGCACCGTCGTGTGCGGCGGCATCCACATGTCCGAGATCCCCCCCATCCCCTACGATATCCTGTGGGGCGAGCGCGTCGTTCGCTCCGTGGCGAATCTGACACGGCAGGACGGCGAGGAGTTCTTCGAGGTCGTGCCACAGGTTCCGGTCCATACCGAGGTCCGGCCCTACCATCTGCGCCAGGCCAATCGGGCGCTCGACGACCTGCGCAGCGGTAACGTGCGCGGCGCAGCGGTGCTCGTGACGCACGGAGAGAACGCCACAGTTGGCTGACGAGCGCGACGCACACCGGGAGAAGCACGAGGAATCCGAGGAATTCGGCGAGCTCATTCGGTACACGCTACCCGGCTGGGCCGGGGGGCTCGTACTCGGAGGCATCCTCGACGCCCTGGGATTCCAGCGCAGCGCGGTGGGCCAGTGGCTGGTGCGCACCCTCGCAGGCGAAGGCGAGAGCATCCTCGAGGGCCTCTTCGCCCTGCGCAAACGGCTGGCCGGGCGGGCGGCGAGCATGGCCCAGGCCTATGGGTGGGGCAAGCTCATCGGGATGAGCCTGCCCTGGTGGATCGACTGGGGCAGCCGGCTGCTGGGGGTGGACGTCTACGGGGTGCCGGGGTTCTACATCCCCTTCTTCTACGCCATGTCCGACCAGATCGGCGGCAACGTGTCCGGTCTCCTGTACTTGAGGCGCCGCGAGGGCGCATGGGGACGCGGGCTGGCCGCCTACTTCCGCCACCCCGTGATGCTCACGGGGCTCGGCGTGATCTTCGCGGTCCCGGCCGGGCTGTTGTTGGCCCGGGTGCTCGGGTTCAGCCCCACGACGCAGGTCCTGACGGCCCTTGAGACGATCGTGGCCAACCTCTGCTGGCTCCCCCCAGCCGTGGGCTGGTGGCAGGAGCGCCGGAGGGGTTGAGGCCGGTGCGCGACGTTTTGACAGGAGGTGGACA
>JBDGXT010000225.1:0-5836 GCA_039584455.1 Gemmatimonadota bacterium | reverse complement strand
CGCGTCGCCACCACGGGAATCCCGAGGATCAATGCCTCTGCGGCAGCCAGGCCGAGGCCCTCGCCTACTGCGGGGAAGGCAAACACATCGGCGTTCCCGATGGCGCCCGCCAGCTCCGTGGGCTCCACCTCGCCTGCGAACCGCGTCGTCCCGAGGATGCCGAGGCGCTCGGCGTGTTCCTCCAGCGCGCCGCGCAGCGGGCCGTCGCCGATGATGGTGAGTGGGACCTCCTTACCGCGCTCCTTGAGGCGCGCTACTGCTTCCAGCACCAGGTCGACCCGCTTCTGTGCCACCAGGCGCCCCACGGTGATCACCCCGCCACCACCCGCACTGCGCCGCGACAACCGCACCAGGTCGGCCGGCATCGGCTGCACCAGCATGGCTTCCGGATCGAGGTTCGCCACCGCACCGGCGCGCTCAGCGAGGAACGACGATACCGCCGTCACGGCCGCCGCACCCTGGAGCACCCGCCGCGCCATCGCCCGCGCGATTCCTGACCGCTCCAGAATGGCCACGTCGGTTCCGTGCAGCGTGACGACGTAGGAGGGACCCCGGTCCATCGAGGCGAGCCACGCGCCCACACCGCCCGGCACCCACCAGTGCGCATGCACCAGGTCGACGCGCCCGGCGCGCGACGCTCGGCGCACCGCCCGGGCCATCGCGAACATGAGCCTCCCGGCCGCGACCTTGCCTCCCGTCGATGCCACTGCGTCGACCATCGTACCGCGGTACGCCAGGTTCTCTCGACGCGGCGCGGCGTAGCGCACGCGGGTGACCGGTATCCCATGCCGCGCGTCCTGTCCGCCCTTCCCCGCGTCGGAGGGGGCGACCACAGACACGGCATGTCCCCGGTGTGTGAGGGCCAGCGCCAGACGCTCGATGAATGCACCCGCCACGTCCCCGTCCCAACGGGGGTAGGCGTGCGTTACGAAGAGGATGTGCAAGGTATGGAGGGGGGCGCGGCGGGTCGCTACTCACCCCGGGAGCGACGCCGCAGCTCGGTGCGTAGCTCCTCCACCGATCGCTCCAGTCCGCGCAGCTCCTCGCGCGCGCCGGCCAGCATCTCGCCAACGAAGCCGAAGCCGAAGAGCGCGATGCCCGAGATCACGAGCACCATCACGAGGTCGAGCAGCGGCCGGAAGCCGATCCCGTACCCGAACCGCAGGATGAGCGCGAACACCCCCACCAGGAAGCCGAGCAGGAACAGGATGCCACCCGAGACACCAAAGAACAGCAGGGGCTTGCGGCCGAACCGTAGCTGGAACCACACCGAGAGCATGTCCATGGCGCCGACCGGAATGCGGCCGATGCCGAACTTGGACTCCCCCGCGCGACGCGGGAGCAGGGTCACGGGTTGTTCGCCCACGTGGAATCCGTCGGCGGCTGCCAGCACCACCATGAATCGATGCCAGTCCGGGCGTGCCGGCACCGCACCCATCACCTCACGGCGATAGGCCTTCACCGCATTGAGGTCGGTGACGCGAATGCCGAACAACCAGCGGCACAGCCGGTTGTACACGCTGGAAACGAAGGCCTTCTCGTAGTCGCCCTGCTTCGCGCCGGTGACGATGTCTGCCTCCCCGGCGCGAATCGGGTCCACCAGGCGCGGAATCTCGCTCGGGAGAAATTGGAGATCCGCAGGATAGAACACGAAGATGTCACCGCTGGCCGCATCGCCTGCGGAGCGCAACGCCTCGGCAATGCCGCGCCGCGACCGGTGGGTGACGACCCGCAGGAAGCGGTACTCCGACTGCAGCGTGTCGAGCACCGCCGGCGTCTCATCACTGCTCCCGTCATCCACCACGACGACTTCGCAGGCGTACGGCACGTCCCGCAGCGCCGCCTCGCACTGCTTGAGGAACTCGGGGAGATTCTCGGCCTCGTCCTTCGCGGGGACGAGCACGCTGACTTCGGCGTTGTTGTCTCGTACCAGGGTCATACGCGTTTCCGCATTCGTGCGGGAAGGATGCCCAGCTGTTCCCGATACTTCGCCACCGTCCGCCGGGCGATGCGCACGCCGCGCTGCTTGAGCTGCTCGACGACGGCCGCGTCGGTGAGCGGGCGGGCCGAATCCTCGTCCGACACCAGCTTCGCGATCTGTGCCTTGACGGCCCGCGAGCTCGCATCCTCGCCTGTGGTCGTGCCGAGACTACTCGAGAAGAAGAACTTCAGCGGGTACACACCGCGCGGAGTCTGCACGTACTTCTGGCTCGTCACCCGACTCACGGTAGACTCGTGCATCTCGACGACCTCCGCGACCTCCCGCAGGGTGAGCGGCTTGAGCTGCTCGACGCCCTTCTCGAAGAACTCCCGCTGCCGGTCCACGATGAAGTGCATCACCTTCAGCATCGTCTGGCGGCGCTGCTCGATGGCCTGGATGAGCCACGTGGCGCTGTTCAGCTTCTGCGTGATGAACTCGCGGCTCTCGCCCACGAACTTCTTCTTGTCGCCCGCGATCTCCTGATAGATCTTACTGATCCGCAGCCGTGGCATGCCCCCGTCGTTCAGGAACACGCGGTATTCCCCGTCGATCTTGTCCACCACGAGATCGGGGACCACGTACCCCTCGCCGCTCTGGGCGAACTGCAACCCGGGCTTGGGATCGAGTCGTGCCAGCTCGTCGGCGGCCGCCTGGACCTCCTTCGGCTCGAGACCGTATCGCTTGGCCAGCTCGGTCCAGCGATGGTTGATGAGGTCGTCGAACGCCTCATCTACGAGCCGGTACGCCAGCGACCCCTGCTCGCCCTCGTTCTCGAGCTGGAGCAGTAGACACTCGCGCAGATCACGCGCGCCGATGCCTGGGGGATCGAGATGCTGCGTGACGCGCAGCATCTCCTCGATCTCCTCCATCGAGTAGGGTCTGGTCGAGTCATCGTCTGCCTCGCCCTCGCCCAATTGGGCATTCACCCCCTGCAGGATCTCCTCGAGCGACGCGCGCAGGTACCCGTCGTCACCGATGTTCCCGATGAACTCGTCGGCCAGCACGAGCTGCCGGTCCTGAAGATCGAGCATCTGGAGCTGGTCGCGCAGGTGATCGGCCAGCGAACGGGTCTCGACGGCCACCGGCCGGTAGAACTCCCGCTCCTCGTACTCGGGGCGGGCACCCCCCACCTCGAAGCCGTCGAGAATGATGTCTTCCCAGTCGATCTCGTCGCTGGATTCCGTTTCGGTGTTCTCCGCTTCCTCCTCGGACGGCATGTACAGCAGATCCATCGCCTGGTACAGGCGAGGGTTCATCCGCAGCTCCTGCTTCAGAACCGCACTCTGCTGCAGCGAGGTCTTCACGCCATCGCTCCCAGTCGCTCCCTAATGCGCGCGGTGAGGGTGGGACCCAGATAGAGGTCCGCCACCTGATCGTTGAACACGAGCTCCCGCACCGTCCCCGACACCTGGACCTTCCCTTCGAACATGATGTACGCCCGGTCCACGATGTCCAGGGTCTGCTCCACGTTGTGGTCGGTGATGAGTACGCCGATGCCGCGGCGCCGCAGTCCCGCAACGATCGTCTGAATGTCCGCCACCGCAATCGGGTCCACACCGGTGAATGGCTCGTCCAGCAACAGGAACTTGGGCTGGGTCACCAACGCCCGCGTGATCTCGAGCCGGCGCCGCTCGCCCCCGGAGAGCTTGTACGCCCGGGTGTCACGCAGGTGCTTGATGGACAGGTCGTCCAGCAGGTCGTCGAGCCGCGCCTGACGGTCCGAGTCGGACAGTGGCAGCGTCTCGAGGATCGCCATGACGTTGTCTTCCACGGTGAGCTTGCGGAAGATGGAGGGCTCCTGCGCGAGGTATCCGATCCCCAGGCGCGCGCGCCGGTACATCGGCAGCGACGAGATGTCCTCTCCGTCGAGATGGATGCGACCCGCCTCGGGGCGCACCAGGCCGACCATCATGTAGAACGACGTGGTCTTGCCCGCGCCGTTGGGTCCGAGCAGCCCGACGATCTGCCCCTGATTCACCTCCAGGTCCACACCGTCCACCACTCGGCGCCGGCGGTACGACTTGGTGAGCCCCTGCGCAAGCAGCGTGCTCCCCTTGGCCACCGCCTGGGTGCTCAGCCCCTCTGCCGCCTTGAGGGCCTCGAGCGCCACCTCCATGAGCTCCCCGCGTGTGGCCGTGAGGTCCGACTGCATCCAGCGCCACAGCTCCTCCCGCAGCCGCACCGGGTGCTCATCCTCCAGCCTCTCAGGGAGCGCTTCGAGCACCGCGGCGCTGACGAGCCGCGGCAGGACCGAAGTCTGCAGGTGACGGCGCGCTTCGTCGACCGACAGCGTGCCGCGCTGGCGCGTGGCTTCCCCCCACTCGCGGCGCTGGAGCTCCAGGTGACACTCCCGGTACGCCACGGCGAGGTCGCGGAACGTCACCGCCCCCGCGTCGTCCACCCGGTCGAGCAGGGCCGCCACCGACAGCGGCAGCGACGGGTCACGCCCGGCCAACTGTTGCCGCAACAGCTTGATCACGGACGCCTCCTCCCTGCCGGCTCGAGGTACACGCCATCCGCGGCTTCCAGCACGTCCACGCGTTCGAGCACGTCCTCGCGGAAGTAGGCGGTGATGCGCCCGCCGCGGGAGTAGTTGATCGAGGGAGGGCCGAGGCGCAGCGGGCTCTCGTAGATGTTGTAGAAGGCCTGCGCGTGGCCGCGCGCCTCCAGCAGCACGATGATGCGGCGCCCGGACGGCGCGTCATCGAACCGCGCCACGAGGGTGTCGCCCGCCATCCAGTCCGGCTCGGTCGTCAGCGTATCCATCAGCGAGACCGCCCTGGCGATCCCGAAACTGCGTACCTCGGTCAGGACCTGGTCGGGGCTGTCGATAGCGATGGAATCCGCCTCCATCGCGTACTGCGTCGACTCCGCCTGCGAGCGCGCCGAGTCACCCCACACCGAGCCGCCCTGCACCATGTCGTCCGCCACGTTGAACTCGATGGTGTCACCCGCGACCCGCCATTCGGCGCTGCGCGCCCGGCCACGTTCCTGCGCCTGCACCCAAGTCAACTCATCGTCGGTGAGCCGAAACGCGACACGCTCCCCCAGGATGGTGTATCCGGCGGAGTCGGTCCCGGCGGCCTGCGCGTGCCCGATTAGCACACCTTCCCCTCGATCCATCTTCAGGACCGCGCTGTCGCCGCTCGCCGCGAAGTCCTCCCGGTCGATGGTGACCGCCCCACCCGCCCACGCATCCGACTCGCCGCGCAGCCGCACGTGGTCGCCGCGGATGACGTACGGCATCGCCTCCGGGTCACGGGTGGGGCGGTACTCGACTAGGGGACGGTCGACCGCGTAGAGTTCCGACGTATCGCGCAGGCCGGCCACGGCCCGCAGATAGAGCAAGTTGGGACCCGCCAGCACCGCGCCAGTCGACTGATTCTCGAGGCGTACGTCGCCAAAGGCCTCGAGACGCTCATCGCCCGGGTAGTAGCGTGCCCGTTCGGCATCGAGGAACACCGACGCATCCTGGAACCGCACGGAGCCGATGAACTCCATGATGTCCTGCTCGGAGAACCACGCAACGCTGTCGGCCTGCATGGTGGTCGGCTGGTCGAGGCACTGCGCGAACACACCACCCGCTCCGAACTGATGGAACTGGCCGGGGGCGATCTCGATGTGCCGCCCGACGCGCGCGCTGTCGAGCTGCGGCCGGCACGTACCGGGGCCCTGCGCCAGGCCGACCCCCGGGAGGGCCAGGCCCACCAACAACGGCGCGCAGATCCGGACCCGGCGCGCCACTACCGCCTCACCTCCATCTCACCCACGCGCCCGCGCCGCGGGTTCTGCGTCTCCACGTTGGTGAAGTCGGGATCCGCCGTGAACCCGTCCCCTTCGAGGTGTTGATCCGGC
>JBDGXT010000026.1:0-12215 GCA_039584455.1 Gemmatimonadota bacterium | reverse complement strand
GGGGGCCCATACCCCGATGATGTTGTCCTACGGCGAGCTGGTGCGGCTGATCAAGGGGGCGGGGAAGGAGCCGGTGGAGCGCAACTCGTTGTACGAGACCGTGCGCACCTTCGATTCCGACGACCCCATCTTCGACGCCGAGGTCGGCTCGGCCCTGGGTGCGCCGGCGGGACCCGAGCTCGTGCAACTCGTGGGCACCGGGAGGGCGTGATGCGAGTCGGTCGGATCGGGTACATCAACTGCCATCCGGTGTACGGTGCCATCGACCGCGGGATCGTCCCGGTCGAGGCCGAGTTGGTGACGGGCACGCCGGCCGAGCTGAACGGGCTGCTCGCGGCCGGCGAGCTGGACGTGGCCGTGGTCTCCGCCGTGGAGTACGCGCGCAACGCCGACGCTTATCACCTGCTGCCCGACCTCGCGATCTCGTGTGACGGTCCCGTGCGCAGCGTGGCGCTGTTCAGCAAGCACGACGTGCGGGAACTCGACGGGGCTACGGTGCTGGTCTCGGCATCGTCCCGCACCTCGGTGCATTTGCTGGAGCTGCTGGCGCACGACGTGTGGCACGTGCGTCCCACGCTGGTGGAGGCGCGCACGGAGGCACAGGATCTCGCCGAGTTGGAGTCGCTGCCGCACGAGGGGGTGCTCGTGATCGGCGACGCCGCGCTGCTGCTCGCGGCCGACGGGCGGTATCCGCACCGCTACGACCTGGGGGTGGAGTGGAAGGCGTGGACGGGACTCCCGTTCGTGTTCGCTGTGTGGGCCGCGCGGCGCGAGGCCGAGCGTACCCGGGTGGCAGGCGTGCACCTGGCGCTGCTGACGTCACGCGAGTGGGGTTTGGCGCACCTCGACTTGCTGGCCGATGAGGCGGCCGAACGCACGGGCATTCCCAGGGAACGCTGTGCCGACTATCTGAGCGGTCTCGACTACGCCCTGTCGTACCGGCACCTCGAGGGGCTCACCTCGTTCTTCCGCCGCCTGGCGCAGCGGGGGGTCGTACCGGACGGGAGCCTCAGATTCCTGTCGGTGGCGTGATGATCGATCGATCCTCCTCGGCATTCCGCGCGTTGCTCGAGCAGTACGAGCGGGCGCCGCTGCTGGAGCTGGGCATGCTCGCCGACCAGCAGCGCCAGGAGCTGCATGCCGGTGACGCCGTCACGTACATCGTGGACCGCAACATCAACTACACCAACGTGTGCGTTGCCGACTGCAAGTTCTGCGCGTTCTACCGGCGGCCCAAGCACGACGAGGGATACGTCCTTTCGTTCGAGCAGATCGGGGAGAAGATCGAGGAGGCGAAGGCCCTCGGCGCCGTGCAGATCCTCATCCAGGGTGGGCACAACCCGTACATCCCGTTCGAGTGGTATCTCGAGCTCATGCGGTACGTGAAGCAGCACCACCCGATCCACATTCACGGTTTCTCACCGTCGGAGGTGGATTTCTTCGCGACGCGCTTCCGCATGAGTGCCGAAGAGGTCATTCGCGAGCTACGGGCGGCGGGACTCGACTCCATTCCTGGTGGCGGCGGCGAGATCCTGGTCCAGGAAGTGCGGGATCGGGTGGCCAAGAAGAAGGCGGGCGCCGACCGGTGGCTCGAGATCATGGAGCTGGCGCACCGGCAGGGGATGAAGACGTCGGTGAGCATGATGTACGGGTTGGGCGAGAGCCCGGCCGACCGCATCGAGCACCTCGTGCGGGTGCGGGACGTGCAGCAGCGGACTCACGGCTTCACGGCGTTCATCGCGTGGCCGCTCCAGCCCGAGCACACCGAGATGGAGGGCACGCCGAAGACGGACGCGGTGACCTACCTCCGCACCATCGCCATCGCGCGCATCATCCTGGACAACGTGCCCAATCTCCAATCCTCATGGGTAACGATGGGGCTCAAAGTGGGCCAGGTGGCGCTGCGGTTCGGGTGCAACGATTTCGGATCGCTCATGATCGAGGAGAACGTGGTCTCGGCGGCCGGCACCACGCATCGGGCGACGCTGGAAGAGATGGAGCGGCACATTCGTGACGCGGGCTTCACCCCACGGCGCAGGCGGCAGGACTACTCCATTATCGAAGCGGCGGCATAGCAACCATGGCCAAGAAAGACATTCTGATCATTGCCGGGTCCGAGAGCGACCGGGAGCGGGTGGCGGCGATGCTGAAGGTGCTGGACGAGGCGGGCGTAGGCTACGACTTCGTTATCTCGTCGGCGCACCGCGACGCCGAGCAAACGGGCCAGCTCGCCAAGGAGGCGAAGGGGAAGGGGTACCGGGTGATCATCGCGGCGGCCGGACTGGCGGCGGCGCTGCCGGGGGCCGTGGCTGCCCTCACGGAGCTTCCGGTGGTGGGGCTCCCCCTCGAGGTCGGACCCCTGCGCGGCGTGGACGCCCTGTATGCCATCTCGCAACTGCCGCCGGGATGCCCGGTGGCCACCGTGGGGATCGGCAACGCGAAGAACGCGGCGCTGCTGGCGCTGCGGATCCTCGAGGTCGCAAAGGGCTAACGCCTTCCCGGCCGACGCATGCACAACGCCCAGCGTACGCAAACCTTCACCGAGTCGGTGATCCGGGGAATGACCCGGCTCGCCGCCGAGCACGACGCCATCAACCTGGCGCAGGGGTTCCCTGACTTCCCGGCGCCCGAGGTGATCAAGGAGGCGGCGCGGCTCGCCATTCGCCAGGACCAGAACCAGTACGCCATTACGTGGGGTGCGAAGTCGCTGCGTGACGCGCTCTCCCAGCGGTACGGCGACTGGTACGGGATGGCAGTGGACCCGGAAACCGAGATTACGATCACCTGCGGCGCCACCGAGGCGATGGCCACCACGCTGTTGTCCATCGTGGATCCGGGTGACGAGGTGATCGTCTTCGAGCCCTACTACGAGAACTACGGGCCGGACGCCATTCTGTGCGAGGCGCAGCCGGTGTACGTGCCGCTGCCGGTGACCGGGCAAATCGATCTCGAGCGGCTGGCGGCGGCGTTCTCCGAGCGGACCCGCGCGATCATCGTGAACACGCCCAACAACCCCACCGGACGCGTGTTCTCGCGGGAGGAGATGCAGGGTATCGCCGAACTGTGTCGCAAGTACGACGCCTACGCCGTCACCGACGAGATCTACGAGCACATCTACTACAAGGGCAAGCACATTCCCATGGCGACGCTCCCGGGAATGCGCCTGCGCACGATCACGATCAGCGGCGCGTCGAAGACGTTCAGCGTAACCGGGTGGCGCATCGGGTCCATCGTGGCGCCGGCCGAGATCACCGGCGCGATCCGCAAGGTGCACGACTTCCTCACCGTGGGGGCGCCGGCGCCACTGCAAGAGGGCGTGGCCGTCGGGCTCGAGACGCTGGGACCGGACTACTACGACAACCTGGCGGACGAGTACCGCGAGCGCCGCAACATGCTGTGCCGCGGTCTGCTCGACGCCGGCTTCAAGTTGGAGCCGCCGGAGGGGTCGTACTACGTGCTGGCCGACTTCTCCGCGGTCAGTGACCAGACGGACGATGAGTTCGCGGTGTGGCTCACGAGTGAGGTCGGTGTGGCGCCCGTGCCCGGCTCCAGCTTCTTCGGTGACCCGGAACAGGGCCGCACACTGGTGCGGTTTGCGTTCTGCAAGAAGCTGGACACGCTGCGTGAGGCGGTGAACCGTCTCCGCGCAATGGGGCTGGGGCGCTAGGACCCGTGCTCCTCCTCCTCCAGTAGCGCCTCCACTTCCTCCCGTCCCTCGAGCAGCCGCTCGACGGCCTCCGACACGTCCCTCGCTGAGGCGAGGTCGCGCGTAATGGTCTCGACGTCACCCTTGCCGGCGTGCATGCGCAGTAGGCCGAGCCGGATGGTCTCGAGTGATGCGACGGCGTCCGCTAGCCGCTGCTGCGCCCCGTCCCGCGTGGCCGTCAGGTCGTGCACCAGCGTGTCCTTGCGCTCGGCCACACTCGTCTGGGCGTCCCCCTCGCCCGAAACGAGCAGCCGGCTCAGCGCATGCTCACCGGTCACGTTGGCGATCATCGCGTTCAGGTCCTCGACCCGCATCCGCATCTTGCGCGCGTCGTTCTCCAGCCGTCGGACCACCTGCGGTAGGTCGCTCAGGCTCTTGCGGGTGCCCTTCGGCAGATCCTCGAACAGGCGGTCGGCCGCCATCCCGATAGCGAGCTCGGTGCGCCGGTACGCCCCCGCATCGGCAGGCGCCGCCGGCTTGACCCCGATGCCGGCGAGCGTGAACAGCCAGTTGCCGACGCGCGAGTTCCACAGCCGGATGCGGCGCTTCGCGCCGCTGTCGGTGCGCCGTTCGTAGCGGTTGGCGGCGAGCACACCCGCACCCACCGCCGTAGGGATGGAGAGTCCCAGGATCCCGTACGCCGCATACCAGGTCGGGTCCACCGCGAGCACCCCGAGCCCCACGAGGAATCCGCCGATGCCACCGAAGGTGACCAGCCGCGCCATCCGCTCGATCCACGTGGGCTTGCGGCCGTACTCGAATGCCAGCTCCTCGCGGCGCCGCTCGAAGTCGCTCTTGAGGGCCATGCGGGCATCTTCGGGACCGTAGCCCGACTTGAGCAGTCGCCGCCCCATGTGCGTCATGATGGCGAGCGGCGATAGAGCGAACCCCGCGATCACGGCGGTCACGACGCCAATGCCGGTGAGGTCGGCACGCGTGAGGGCGGAGATCAAGGCGGGGAACAGCAGGAAGAGGAAGAGGGCCAGGATGCCCGAGGTGCGGAACGACTCCCGGTTCTGCTTTACGAACACCCGAAGCGGCATGGGGAGGTCGCGGCGCAGTTCGAGGGATTGCCCCAGCGCCTCGGCGAGCTCCTCGCCGTTGGCGAACCGACTCGCCGGCTCCTTGACGAGGCAGCGGTCGATGGCCCGGGCCAACCGGCCGGGCGCCTCGGGGGCGACCGAGCCCAGGAGCGGGGCGGGCTGCGTGATGTGCTTCGCGAGCACGGTCGAGACCGAGGGTCCGTCGAACGGCACCGAGCCCGTGAGCAGGTAGTACCCAAGCACCCCGAGCGAGTACATGTCGCTCCGCTCGTCGACTGCCTCACCGCTGGCCTGCTCGGGGCTCATGTACTCTGCGGTGCCCACGACTTCACCCGTGCTCGCGCTGCCCGACTCCTCGCGCACGTGCGCGATGCCGAAGTCGGTCACCAGGGCGCGACCCGATCCCTCCTCCAGCAGGATGTTGTCCGGCTTGATGTCTCGGTGCACCACTCCCTGGGCGTGCGCGTAGGCCAGGGCCCAGGCGATCTCCCGCAGGATGCGGGCCGCGTCGGAGGAGGACAGGGGCCCGCGCCGGCGGATACGTTGGCCCAGCGACTCGCCCTCGATGTAGGCCATGGCGAAGAACACGAACTCGCCGATCTCGTCCACCGCGAAGATGGGTACGATGTTGGGGTGGGAGAGCTTGGCGGCGGTGCGCGCCTCGCGCAGGAATCGTTCGCGCAGTGCGGGGAGCACCGCGAGGTTGGTCGGCAGCAGCTTGAGGGCCACCGGCCGGTCGAGGCGGACCTCTCTGGCGAGGTACACGATGCCCATGCCACCCCGGCCCAACTCCCGCTCGAGCGAGTAGCGGCCGGCGAGGGCTTCCTGGAGCGCCAGGAACGTAGGGTCAGGCTCGTGCGGCATGGCTTTCACGATGGTCTACGGGGCCGCCCCCGGCAAGGGATCTCAAGGGCTCTACGTACGGCCGCATCCGCCGGTTGCGCGGGGGGTGTCGAGGGCTATCATGCAGCCATGCGACAACGATTCGGAATAGGATACGACTCCCACGTCTTCGTGGAAAAGCGTCCGCTCGTCTTGGGGGGCGTGAAGATCAAGCACACCAGGGGCCTCAAGGGTCACTCCGACGGCGACGCCGTCGCCCACGCGGTGATCGATGCGCTCCTGGGCGCGGCGGCGATGGGCGACATCGGGCGGCTGTTCCCCGATACTGACAAACGGTGGAAGGGCGCCGACTCGATGGAGCTGCTGCAGGAGGTGAAGCGGCGTATCCTCGCGGCGAGCTACACGATCGTGAACGTCGACGTTACGGTGGTCACCGAGGCCCCCAAGCTCGCGCCCCACATCGACGCAATGCGCGACAACGTGTCCCGCGCCCTCGATCTGCCCGTGACAGCCGTCTCGATCAAGGCCAAGACCAACGAGAAGATGGACTCGGTGGGGCGGGGAAAGGGCCTCCAGGTATTCGCGGTCGCTTCTCTGGGAGGCGCGTAACCTGCTCGAGCAGGTGCTGCAATGGTTGCTCAGTCTTCCCGACGCGTGGGTGTACTGGGCCATCGGGAGCCTGGCGGCCTTGGAGAACATCTTCCCGCCGGTGCCGGCGGACACCGCAGCAGCGATCGGGGCCTACCTGTCTCAGCGAGGGACCATCTCGGCCAACGCGGTCTTCGGCATCACGTGGAGCGCCAACGTGGGTGGGGCGATCGCCGTGTACCTGACGGGTCGCACGCTGGGCCGGCAGTTCTTTACCGGGAGACTGGGGCAACGCCTGCTCCGACCCAAGCGATTGCGCCGCATGGAACGGCTGTACAAGCGCTACGGCTCCTGGGGCATCTTCCTCAGCCGATTTGTGCCGGGCGTGCGAGTCGTGGTGCCGGCGTTCGCCGGCATTGCGCACCTGAGCTGGCCCAAGGCGGTCATCCCCATGGCGGTGGCGTCAGGTATCTGGTATGCGGCGCTGGTCTTCACGGTATCGCGCGTGGCCGGACGGTTGGAGGACGTGGCACGCATTCTCGGCGGACTCAACTGGGGTGTTCTGGCCGTGGGTCTGTTGTTCGTGGGGTTCGTGCTGTGGGTGATTCTGGCCGGACGCCGGCACTGGCACACCGACGAGCACGCGACGCCCACGGAGCGGGAGTGACATGACGACGGCGCTCCAGGCCGATCTGGATCGCGCCTTCTGGGTGGAGGGATTCCAGGACTTCCTTGCCCTGGAGAGCGGGAACAGCCCCCATACCGTGGACAACTACACGCGCGACGTGCGGCGGCTCGCGGCGTACGCGGCTTCGCGCGGGGTCGGGGAGCCGAGCGCCATTGCCCCGCGCACGCTCCGCGAGTTCGTGTACCACCTGAAGGACCTCGGCCTCGCGCCCGCCAGCATCCGGCGCCAGATCTCTTGCACCCGTACCTACTTCCGGTTCCTGGTAGCCGAGGGACAGGTCGGGCGCGATCCCAGTGATCGGCTCGAGCTGCCCAAGGCCTGGCGCAAGCTGCCCGAGGTGCTCTCGCACCAGGAGCTCGAGGCCTTGCTCTCGGCACCGAACCCCGACCAGGCGCTGGCGTGGCGTGACCGGGCCCTGCTCGAGGTGGCGTACGCGACCGGGGTGCGCGTGTCGGAGCTCGTCTCGTTGGGGTTGCAGGACATCTGGTACGACGACGCGTTGGTGCGGGTGATGGGGAAGGGGTCGAAGGAGCGGCTCGTGCCGATCGGTCGGCGGGCGCTCGGCGCGGCGGCCCTCTACTCCCGCGAGATCCGTCCCACCCTGGATCGCGGCGAGACCAAGGGGCGGTTCTTTCTCAACGCCCGTGGCCGGCCGCTGACGCGGGTGGGCGCGTGGAGCATCATCAAGCGGTGCGCCGAGCGCGCCGACCTGGACAAACGCGTCAGCCCCCACACGTTGCGCCACACGTTTGCGACGCACCTGCTGGAGGGCGGTGCCGATCTGCGGGCGGTGCAGGAGATGCTGGGGCACGCCGACCTATCGACCACGCAGATCTACACGCACGTGGACCGCGAGTACCTACGCACCGTGCACAAGAACTTCCACCCGCGCGCGTGATGATCTTCGTTCTCGACAACTACGACTCGTTCACCTACAACCTGGTTCAGTACCTGGGTGAGCTAGGTGCGGAGCCAGTCGTGCGGCGCAACGACGAGACCACGGTTGAGGAGATCGAGGCGCTCCGGCCGGAGGCGATCGTGATCTCACCGGGTCCGGGCCGGCCCAAGGACGCCGGGATCAGCGTGCCGCTCATCCGCGCCCTGGCCGAACGGCGACCCGTTCTCGGTGTGTGTCTCGGGCACCAGGCCATCGGCGAGGCCTATGGTGGGCGCATCGTGCCGGCCGAGCGGCTGATGCACGGCAAGACGTCGCCGATCGCCCACACGGCGAGCGGGGTGTTTCGCGGGTTGCCGTCGCCGCTCACCGCCATGCGGTATCACTCGCTGGTCGTGGAGCGCGACAGCCTGCCGGCGACCCTCGAAGTCACTGCCTGGACGGAGCACCCCCCCGACGGGCAGCAGATCATGGGGCTGCAGCACCGTGATCTCCCGGTCCACGGAGTGCAGTTCCATCCCGAGTCGATCGGAACCGCCGAGGGCAAGCGGATCGTGGAGAACTTCCTGGGGATCGTGAAGGACTAGTCGCGGCGGCTGTGGCGAGCAAACGCGGCTACGCTGCCTCACGCTAACCATATGTAAAACAACGCGATACAGCGCACTAGCTGGTCACGAGCCCTTCTGGCACGAGTTTTGACAGCGGACCCGGGCGGCATTACTTTTCGCTGTGCAACTCCTCTGTATCATTCCGGCCCGTCTCGGTTCGACGCGTCTTCCCCACAAGCCCCTTTGTCTCCTCTCCGGCGAGCCACTCGTGTGTCTGGTGGCGCGACGCGTGCTCGAGCTCGGGGTGGCGCAGCAGGTCGTGGTGGCGACCGACGACCAGCGGGTCGTCGAGGCGGTGGCCCCGCTCGGCGTGGAAGGCATCGTGACCGATGCCGAACTCCGCTCCGGTACGGAGCGGGTGGCAGCGGTGGCCGGCATGCCCGGCTTCGCCCGGTTCGACGCGGTGCTGAACGTGCAGGGTGACGAGCCCTTCTTCCAGGTAGAGGCCGCGGAGGGTGCGATCGAGCGGGTTCTCAGGGGCGATCGCATTGGGACGGCGGCGGCACCGCTTGCGAAGGAGCACGTTGCCAACGTGAATCGGGTGAAGGTCGTAGTGGATGGCAACGGCCATGCCCTGCGCTTCTCGCGGCGGCTCCCGGCATCCGGTGCGTGGGCCTGCGAGGTTGAGGTGCGGCACCACGTCGGCATATATGCGTACGAGCGGCGGGCCTTGCTGCGCTGGGCAGCGCTGCCCGAGGTGGCGGAGGAACGCGCGGACGGGCTGGAGCAGGTTCGGCCGCTGGCGCACGGCATCCCCATCGGCGTGGCGAGAATCGACACGCCAGCGCCGCCGAGTGTGGACACGGAGGAGGATCTCGTTGCGGCTGAGCGATACGCGGACACGGTGAGCCAAAGGGCGGGGCGATGAGCACGAAGTACATCTTTGTCACCGGCGGCGTTGTCTCCTCACTGGGGAAGGGAATCGCCGCCGCGTCGCTTGGGCGGTTGCTCATGGAGCGTGGGCTCAGGGTCACGATCCAGAAGTTCGATCCGTACATCAACGTGGATCCGGGTACGATGTCGCCGTACCAGCACGGCGAGGTGTACGTGACCGACGATGGTGCGGAGACCGATCTGGACCTGGGGCACTACGAGCGCTTCATCGAGCGTTCCCTGGCGCAGGTGAACAACGTGACCACCGGCCGGGTGTACCTGTCGGTCATCACCAAGGAGCGACGCGGCGAGTTCCTGGGCGGCACGGTCCAGGTGATCCCCCACATCACCGACGAGATCAAGTCGGCGGTGCGGCGGCTGGCCCCGGAGCATGACGTCGTGATCACGGAGATCGGCGGAACCGTGGGCGACATCGAGTCGCTGCCCTTCCTCGAGGCCATCCGGCAGTTCCGTCAAGAAGTGGGACGGGACAACGCCTTCTTCATCCACCTCACGCTCGTGCCCTACATCGCCGCCTCGGGCGAGCTGAAGACCAAGCCCACGCAGCACTCCGTGCGGGAGCTCATGGAGATCGGAATCCAGCCCGACGCGCTCATCTGCCGCAGCGACCGCCCGCTCTCGGAGGCGATCAAGCGCAAGATCGCCTTGTTCTGCAACGTGGATCACGACTTCGTGGTAGAGAGCCGCGACGTGGACACCATCTACCAGATCCCGTTGCTGTTCCAGAGGCAGAAGTTCGACAAGCTGGTGTGCGACCGGCTGGGGCTCGACGTGAAGGATCCGGACCTGCGTCCGTGGGGCGCGATGGTGCAGAAGATCCTCGAACCCAGCGACCGCGTGCGGATCGCGATCGTGGGGAAGTACACCGAGCTCACCGATGCGTACAAGTCGATACACGAGTCGCTCGTCCACGGTGGCGCCGCCAACGACGTGGGTGTCGACCTCAACTGGATCGCGAGCGACCAGTTCACCGGTCAGGAAGCAGCCGGGAAGCTGTTGAAGGACTACCATGCGTTGCTCGTGCCGGGCGGCTTTGGCGAGCGTGGCATCGAGGGGATGGTGGAAGCCGTGCGCTGGGCGCGCGAGCACAACCTGCCGTTCTTCGGTATCTGCCTGGGGCTGCAGGTGGCGATGATCGAGTTCGCCCGCAACGTCTGCCAGCTACCGGAGGCCAACTCGAGCGAGTTCGAGGCCGAGTGCGAGAATCCGGTGATCTCTCTGATGGACTCACAGCGCAACGTGGAGGACATGGGCGGCACCATGCGGCTCGGGGCCTATCCCTGCCAGCTGAAGTCGGGATCGCGCGCGGCGCAGATCTACGGTGCCGACGAGGTCAGCGAGCGGCACCGGCATCGGTACGAGGTGAACAATGCGTACCGTGACGTGCTCGCCGAGTACGGCATGCGCTGCACCGGGCTCTCGCCCGACGGGGCACTGGTCGAGATCATCGAGCTGGCCGAGCACGCGTGGTTCATCGGCTGCCAGTTCCACCCCGAGCTCAAGTCGCGACCGATGCAGCCGCACGCGCTGTTCGCGGGATTCGTGAAGGCGGCGTTCGAGCGGAAGAAGCAGCAGGCAACTCGAGAGGAGTTGGCGGGAACGCGCGCGTGACATGACGGCATTCTGGTCACCGACGCCGCTGCTCGTCGCGGGCCCGTGCGTTGTGGAGAGCGACGCGACCAACCTCGCGATCGCAGCCCAGTTGGCCGAGCTTTCCACGAAGCTCGGCCTTTGCGTCGTGTACAAGGCGAGCTTCGACAAGGCCAACCGGGCGGGTGGCAACGCCCCGCGGGGACCAGGTATCGAGGCCGGACTCGAGGCCCTCGCGCGGGTGCGCGCGGAGACCGGCCTGCCGGTGCTCACCGATGTGCACGAGCCGTGGCAGGCGGAGCGCGCGGCGGGCGTGGTGGATGCGTTGCAGGTGCCGGCGTTCCTGTGCCGACAAACCGATCTGCTGCGGGCGGTCGGAGCTACGGGACGGCCGGTCAACATCAAGAAGGGGCAGTGGATGTCACCCGAAGCGATGCACGGTGCGGTGGAGAAGGTACGCGACGCGGGCGGCCGCGAGGTCGCCGTCACCGAGCGGGGCACGTTCTTCGGTTACGGTGATCTGGTGGTCGACATGCGCAACTTCCGACGGCTCGCCGAGGCGACCGGTGCGATGGTGCTGTTCGACGCCACCCATGCAGTGCAGCAGCCGGGGCGGGGTACGGACGGTGCGAGCGGCGGCGAGCGCGAGCACGTGCCACGGTTACTCCTGGCCGCGGCGGCAGCCGGGGCGGACGGGTTCTTCGTGGAGACGCACCCCGAGCCCGAGACTGCGCTCAGCGACGGCGCGACCATGTGGCCGCTGGCCGACCTCGCCCCCATGGTGGAGCGGGCGGTGGAAGTGTGGCACGCCGTGAGAGAGAAGGGAGCCGTGCCGTGGTCGCGATGAGAATGGCGGGGCACGTGTTCGCCACCGGCCTCCTGCTCGCCGCGGTAGCGTGCGAGGGGAGTGGTGAGCCTCCCACCACGGGCGCGGCGGCCGACACCGCCGACCAGGTGCTCTACGGGTTCGACCACAACGTCACCCTCGACGGGGTGTTCCGCGCCCGCCTCACCGCCGACACCGCGTTCTTCTATCAGGGGTCGCAGACAGCGCTGCTCTACGGGCTGCAGGTCCGGTTCTACACGCCGACCGGCGAGCTCTCCTCAACCGTCACCGCGATCGACGGGACCTACGACTGGCGCAGCGGCGATATGGAGGCCCGGGGCGACGTGGTCGCGGAGACACCGGACAACCGCGTGCTGACGACCTCGATTCTGCGCTACATCAGGCGGGAGGATCGCATCACGGGCCCCGAGGCCTTCGTGTTCGACGCGCCGGATCAACACCTCGAAGGGGACGGGTTCACGGCGGATCCCGACTTCACCAACGTGGAGACGCAGAACCCGCGGCGCGGGCGCG
>JBDGXT010000224.1:0-4779 GCA_039584455.1 Gemmatimonadota bacterium | reverse complement strand
CCCGCCACGTCCTGGAACGGGAGGGTGCCGGCCTCGAAGCGGCGGGCGTCGGCGAGGAAGGTGGTGTTGTACTCGGTGAGGCTGGAGAAGTCGTCGGTGCCCTCGAAGGAGAACCACCCGGCCATGACCGGCTCCAACGTGGGGACCAGCTCGCGCCGCACGTACACGAAGCCGGAGCCCCAGGGCGACAGCAGCCACTTCTGCGCGCCGCATGCCAGCACGTCCACCGGGGTCCGGCGCACGTCCAGCGGGACCTGCCCCAGCGCCTGAATGGCGTCCACCACGAGGTAGGTGCCGTTGGCGCGGCACGCCTCGCCCAGCCGGTCCAGGTCGGCGCAGTACCCGTTGGCGAACTGCACGTGCGAGACCGCGAGCACCCGAACCCGTGGGTCCCGCAGCCGCTCCAACAGGTATCCCTCGCTGGGCCATCCCTCCGCCGAGACCGGCGCGAGCTCCACGTCCACCCCACGCTCGCGCAGCAGCAGCCAGGGGTAGACGTTCGCGGGAAATTCCTTGTCGCACACGAGCACGGTCTCGCCCGGTGCGATGGGCAGCGAGGTTGCGGCGAGGTTGAGCCCGAAGCTCGTGTTCGGCGCCAGCGCGATCTCCTCGACGTCGGCGTTGAGCAGGCAGGCTACCGTGCGCCGCGCCTCCTGCAGCACCGCCTGTAGCTCCTTGTCGGGCAGCTGGTACGGCGCCGTGCGCTTGGCGGTGAACGCGTCGATCACCCCGCGGGTACGCTCTGGAAGGGGCCCGATGCTGGCATTGTTGAGGTAGGTCGCTTCAGCGGTCCACGGGAACTCCGCGTTCCGCAGCCGGACGAACGCGTGGGCGAGCTCGGAGGGCGCCGAGGCGCCAACGTTGCTGTCAGTCACAACAACCGGATAGCATTGAGGGTGCGTTGGAAGGTACACAGCCGGTGCGGCCGGCGGCTATGCCGCACCGCACGGCAACCATGGAGGTGGTGCGGTGAGCGGGAGCGAGCGTCGATTCACACTGGTGTTGGGCGGTGGCGGGATGAAGGGGCTCGCGCATGCGGGCGCGCTGCAGGCATTGGAGGAGCTGGACTTCTTACCGGTCGACGTGGTCGGCTCGAGCATCGGGGCACTGATGGGGGCCGCCTGGTGCGCGGGCGTCTCGGCCGGCGAACTCCAGACACTGGCCTTCGAGGTGCGGCAGCGCGACCTGTTTCAGGTCGCCCACCGCAACATGGTGCTCAAGCGGATGCGCTCGCCGGCCCTGTACCGCAAGGAACCGCTCGAGCACGTGGTGCGTGGGCTCCTGGGTGATGTCGCGTTCGCGGAGCTGAACCGGCCGCTCCTCGTGAACACGGTGGACGTGAACACCGGCACGCAGGTGCTGTGGGGCGCGCCGGGGCTCGACGACGTCCCGGTAGCCGATGCGGTGCTCGCTTCCTGCTCCCTGCCCGGTTACCTCCCGCCGCACGAGATCAACGGACGGCACTTCATGGACGGCGCCGCCGTGTCCAACCTCCCGGTGGGCGTGGCCGCGGCGCGCCGACACGACCTGGTGGTGGCGGTGGACGTGGGAGCCAGTGGCGTGCTCAAGGCGGACATGCATCTGGCGGGATTCGCCGCCGTGTTCGCACGGGCCATCGAGATCGCCATCGAGAACCGCCGCACCGGGGTGCTCAGGGAGTGGGACCGCCCCCCGCTGTTACTCATCCAACCGCGGGTGGAGCAATTCGGCATGTTCTCGTTCGGCCACAATCGTGAGATGGTCGAGGAGGGCCACCGCGCGACCATGGAGCTGTTGCGGGATCGAGCGGCGCTTCCCGAGCCCAGCGCGAGCGGTGTATATCCCCGCGAACGCTACCACGTGCGGGTGGATCGTGAGCACTGTATCGGCTGCGGACACTGCCTCGTCAACGCGCCGCCGGGATTATTCCGTCTGGATGACGAAGGGAAGGCCGTGGTCACGGAGCGGGAGCAGGTATGGTCGCCGGTCGAGACAGACTTCGTGCGGCAGTGCCCCACGTATGCGATTGCGGTGCATCCGGCGGATCACCCGCCGCGGGAGGAGTAGGGAACGAGTAGGCCGAGGAGAGGAGGCGGGGCGCGACTATCTCATCCCGGCCGCCTGCCGGCTCAACTCGACCGACACCAGGCGCTGATACAACCCGCCGGCGCGAACCAGCTCGTCGTGCCGGCCCTGCTCGATGAGCCGGCCGCCGTCCAGCACCACGATGCGGTCGGCCCGGGCCACGGTGGAAAGCCGGTGGGCCACCACCAACACCGTGCGGTTCTCCAGCAGTCGAGCGATGGCCACCTGCACCAGCCGCTCCGATTCGGTGTCGAGGTTCGACGTGGCCTCGTCCAGGATGAGGATCGGCGGATCGCGCAGCAGGGCCCGGGCGATCGCGATGCGCTGGCGCTCACCGCCGGACAGCCGCATCCCCCGCTCGCCCAGCAGCGTGTCGTACCCCTGAGGTAGGCGCTCGATGAAGTGGTGGGCGTTGGCTGCCCTGGCGGCGGCTTCCACCGCCGCGTCGCTCGCGCCCTCCTGATCGCCGTAGGCGATGTTACTCCGCACCGTGTCGTTGAAGATCACGGTATGCTGGCTCACGATCCCCAGCGCCCGCCGCAGCGAGCGCCGACCGTAGCGCTCGAGCGGCACGTCATCGATCAACACCTGCCCCTGCCGCGGCTCCACAAAGCGGGGCAGGAGATCCACCAGCGTGGACTTCCCGGCCCCCGAGGGGCCCACGATCGCCACCACCTCACCGCGGTGCAGGGTGAGGTCCACGCCACGCAGCACCCAGTCCTCTCCTTCGTACGCCACCCACACGTCTCGCAGCGCGATCTCCCGCTGCAAGCCGGGGAAGGAGGGCGCCTCGGACGGATCCACGTCGTCGGCCGGCCGGTCCAGCACCTCGAACACCCGCTCCGCCGCACCAAGCGCCTGCTCGGCCTGCGCCGGAAACTGCGAGAGCCGTTTGACCGGCGGGAGGAGCCGGAGCGAGACCGCCAGGAACGCCACCAGCACCTCGGGTCGCAGGGCCTGCCCGTCCGATGCGGTGAAGGCCACCAACAGAAGCAGCACGAACACGAGCGCGCCGACCGTCTCGCTCACCGGGCTCGCGAGCACCGCGAGCCCCCGCGCTCCCAGGATACCCCGGAAGTAGCGGTTCACGACCTCCGTGAACCGCCGGCGCTCGTACGCCTCGGCGCCGTGCGCCTTCACGAGGCGGGCGCCCTCGACGGTCTCGCTCACGATCGCGGTGAGCTCACCACGGTCGTCCAGCGCCTGGCGCACCCGCGAGCGGATGCGGCTCAGGATGGGGCGCTCAGGATGGGGCGCATCACCAGCACGATGGCCGGCGCGAGCAGCAGGGTGACGAGCGCGAGGCGCCACGAGAGCGCGAACAGGAACGCCACGTACACGCCGACCAGGATCAGGTTCTGCAACGCCGAGACGAGCGCCGCGCTGACGAGGCTCTTGGCCTGATCGGTGTCCGCGACCACGCGGCTCAGCAGCTGGCCACCCTTCATCCCGTGGAAAAAGCCGAGGCCGAGTCGCTGGATGTGCGCGTAGAGCCGCGTGCGCAGGTCCCGCGCCACCCCCTCCTGCACGTACTCGCCGAGGTAGCCCGCCGCAAACACCGCGACATTCTTGACGACCACCGTACCCAGGATGAGCACGATCACGTTGCGCAGCGCCGTGGCGCGCTCGCCGGTCTCCAGCAGCGGGCCCACCACGAGCACCAGCATCTGCTCGAGCACCGTTGGCGCCTCGGCGATCCCCGACGCGGCGCCGAACAGCAGCCGCAGCAGCGGGATCAGCAGCGCCAGGGTGAACCCGTCGAGCGCCGACGCCACCACCGCGGCGACGAAGCTCAGCAGGAACCAGGTGCGGTAGGGACTGAGATAAGTGAAGAGGCGTCCGTAACGGACCATCTACTTCGATCCCCGCGGGGTGAGCAGGGCGATCGGCAGGATCATCTCCTCCGGCGTGACGCCGCCGTGCAGGAACGAGCCGCGGTAGCGCGCCTGGTACTCCCGCAGCTTGGTGGGATACACGAAGAAGTGGTCGCTGGTGGCCATGAGGAGGCGTACGCCGAGCTTCGTCTTGGGGAGTCCCCAGGCCGGAAGATCGTCGACCATGATCGCTGCCTGGCGCTTCTCGGCGCGGAGATCCTCGCCCAGCTTGTACCGCAGGTTGGCAGTGGCATCGCGCTTGGCGAACACGGTGGCCGGCGTGTGGCAGTGAATCGAGCCGTGATCGGTGGTGAGCAGCACCGGCACGCCGCGCCGCTCCGCCTCCCTCAGCGCCTTGTACAAGGCGGAGTCCTCGAACCACGTCGCGGTCACGGCCCGCAGCGCCTGGGAGTCGCGGGCCACCTCCATGAGGATCGCGTTCTCGGCCCGCCCGTGCGTGAGCTGGTCCACGAAGTTGAACACCAGCGCCGTGACACCGTCCTGCGAGAGGTAGCCCGGCACCCGTCGCACCAGCGCCTCGCCCTCCGCGGCCGTCGAGACCTTCTCGTAGCGCAGCGGCACCGGGTCGCCCACCAGCTCCTTGAGCTGTTCGTCCAGCAACTCCGCCTCGTGCGCGTTGAGGCTCTCGTCGTCCCGCTCGTGCCACCACTCGGGGTGCCGCGCCTTGATCTCCACGGGAAAGAGCCCGCTGAAGATCGCGTTGCGCGAGAACGGCGTCGCCGTCGGCAGGATGCTGAAGTAGTACGACTCCTCGACGTCGAACAACTCCGTGATCTGCTGCTTGAGCAGCTCCCACTGGTCGAGGCGCATGCAATCGACC
>JBDGXT010000025.1:0-18912 GCA_039584455.1 Gemmatimonadota bacterium | reverse complement strand
GGTCGACGGCGAGATCACCAACTCGCACGTGGAGCACGTCCTCACGCCCAAGGAAACGCTCCAGATCGCCTACTCCGTGCTGACCGACAATCAGAAGAAACGGTTCGAGAACGAGGACGAACTCGACTTCTCCTTCGGCATTCAGAACCTCGCCCGGTTCCGCGGCAACTGCTTCAAGCAGCGTGGCTGCGTGTCCCTCGTGATCCGGCAGATTCCCTTCAGCATCAAGACCTTCGACGAGCTGGGCCTCCCGCCCGTGCTGCGCAAGCTCGCCGAACGGCCCCGGGGGCTGGTGCTCGTAACGGGGCCCACCGGCTCAGGGAAGTCCACCTCGCTCGCGGCCATGATCGACAAGATCAACCAAGAGCGGAAGGGACACATCATCACGATTGAGGATCCGATCGAGTTCATCCACCGGCACCAGGGTTGCATCGTGAACCAGCGCGAGGTGGGGACTGACACCAAGTCATTTGCCAATGCGCTGAAGTACGCCCTGCGGCAGGATCCCGACATAGTGCTGATCGGCGAGATGCGCGACCTGGAGACGATTCAGGCCGCGCTGACGATCGCCGAGACAGGACACCTCGCGTTTGCCACGCTGCACACGAACTCGGCGGCCGAGACGATCAACCGGATCATCGACGTCTTTCCGTCGCACCAGCAGTCCCAGGTGCGGGCGCAGCTCGCGTTCGTGCTGGAGGGCGTGGTCACGCAGATCCTGCTGCAGAAGACCGGCGGCAAGGGACGGGTCATGGCGTGTGAGGTGATGGTGGCGACGCCTGCCATTCGGGCCCTGATTCGTGACGACAAGGTGCACCAGATCTATTCGGCGATGCAGGCGGGGAAGAAGCACGGCATGACGACCCTGAACGACTCGTTATATCAGCAGTACATGGGCCGACAGGTGTCGCTGGAAGAGTGCTTGCGGGTGGCGCCGGACCAGAACGAGTTCCTGCGCTTGGTCGGGGAGGACGTCCCCGACAAGGAGGGTGCAGGGTCAAAGCAGATGGCGGGCCGGCGGTAATCGCGGCGGACACCGAGGAGATCCAAAATGCCAGTATTCGAGTACACCGCACGGACGGCGACGGGCGACGAGACGACGGGAACGGTTGATCTCCCGTCGCGGGAGGATGTCGTCAAGCACCTGCGGCAAAACCGGATGATGGTCGTCCGGGTCCGCGAGCAACAGAAGAAGAAGAGAGGCGGGCGGATCCCGACGCGTGACGTCGTCATCTTCACCCGGCAGTTCGCCACGATGATCAATTCGGGGCTGCCCCTGGTGCAGGCCCTGGACATCTTGGCGCAACAGACCGAGAACAAATTTCTCGCCAATGTCACCCGTCAGGTGGTGTACGACGTGGAGAGTGGCCACACTCTGGCCGACGCGCTGGACAAGCACAAGAACGCGTTCAGCCAGCTCTTCGTGAACATGGTGGCGGCGGGTGAGGCCGGCGGTATTCTCGACACGATTCTGCTCCGGCTGGCGACGTTCCTGGAGAAGAACGACGCCATCATCAGGAAGGTGAAGGGCGCGATGATCTATCCCGCCGTCATCTTCTCGGTGGCGATCATCGCGGTGGTGGTGCTGCTCATCTTCGTGATCCCGACGTTCGAGAGCATGTTCGCGTCGGTAAACCTGGAGCTGCCACTGCCGACGCGTATCGTGATCGCGATGAGCCAGGTGCTCCAGGGGTTCTGGTGGGCGATGCTGCTCGGGGCTATCGCCGCGTTCTTCCTGACGAAGCAGTACTACGCAACCGAGGGCGGCCGGCTCAATATCGACCGGGCGCTGCTGAGCATGCCCATCTTGGGCGACCTGCTGCGGAAAGCTGCAGTGTCACGTTTCACGCGGACGCTCAGCACGCTGCTGTCGTCCGGTGTGTCCATTCTCGAGGGCCTGGAGATCACCGCGCGCACGGCTGGAAACCAGGTGATCCACAACGCCGTGATGGAGTCACGGGGCTCGATCGCGGGCGGCGAGACGATCGCTTCGCCACTGCAGAAGTCGGGGGTGTTCCCGCCGATGGTGACCTCCATGATCGCGGTCGGTGAGGCGACCGGTGGTCTGGACGAGATGCTGAGCAAGATTGCCGACTTCTACGACGACGAGGTGGACGCCGCCGTGAGCGCGCTGCTGTCGTTGATGGAGCCGATCATGATCGTCGTGCTCGGTGTGGTCGTGGGTGGCATGATCGTGGCGATGTACTTGCCGATCTTCGACATGATCAACGCCGTGCAGTAGGGGATCAACTGCGGGAATCAGCAACGGACGGGGGAGTGGTAATGCGTGCGACAGGGAAAGTGAAGTGGTTCAACGACGCGAAGGGGTTTGGGTTCATCACCCCGGACGAGGGGAATCGGGATTGCTTCGTTCACTACTCGGCCATCGAGGGCAGCGGGTTTCGCTCGCTGTCGGAGGGAGAACGGGTCGAGTTCGACAGGGTGGATGGTGAGAAGGGGCCGGCGGCGCAGAATGTGAACAAGCTGCCGGAGTAAGGACAGAGACAGTATGCAGGAAGAGCCAGGCCGGCCCCCAGTGGGCCGGCCTCCTTGTCTGTGGTGGCTGCGGTGAGCGGCCGCCCCGCTCGGTGCCATGTTCGAGGCAGCTGAAGTCGGCAGCGCGCTCGACAAGGCGACCTACAAGCGGGAGCTTCCCGCACTCCGGTCGGAGCTCCTGCAGGTGCAGCGTGACATCGCGGCGTCCAGGCTCGGACCGCTCGTGATCGTCGGAGGGGTGGAGGGTGTCGGCAAGGGCGAGGTGATGAATACGCTCCTCGCCTGGATGGACGCCCGGGGGGTGGAGGCCCACGCGTTCGGCGATCCCACCGGCGAGGAAGAAGAGCGCCCCCCCTACTGGCGGTTCTGGCGCGCGCTGCCCTCCAGCGGGAAGATGGCCATCCTCCTGGGGTCGTGGTACACCGATCCCATCGTGGATCGCGCCTTCGATCGGGTCGACGACATCGCCTTCGAGCGGGAGATGCGTCGCATCCGTGACTTCGAGCGCATGCTCAACTTCGAGTGCAAGAAGGCCCGCAAGGACCCCGAGAAACGCTGGTTCATCTCCAAGCGCACCCTCAAGTTCGCGAAGCGGTACGACGAGTTCCGGGCGGTCTCGGAAACGTGCCTGCGGCTCACCAGCACTGGCGTGGCGCCGTGGCATATCGTGGAGGCCCAGGAAGAGCGGTACCGCAACTACACCGTCGCCGCCACACTCGTGCGGGGGCTGCGGGAGGCGCTGGATGAGGCGGAAACGCGGCAGGTGCAACACGAGGCCGCGGAGCGGGAGGTCGTGTTTCCGGATCCACCGAAGGTCAACGTCATCCAGCAGCTCGATCTCGCGGTCCGGCTATCGCGCGAGGAGTACACCCGGAAGCTGAACCGCAACCAGGGCCGGATGGCGCGGCTCGCGAGGGAGCTGCACGCGTCCGAACACTCGATGATCCTGGTGTTCGAGGGTCCCGACGCAGCCGGCAAGGGGGGCACGATTCGCCGTCTCACCGCGGCGATGGACGCGCGCTACTACCGCGTGCGGTCCGTAGCCGCGCCTACGGACGAGGAGGCGGGGCATCCGTACCTGTGGCGCTTCTGGCGCGACCTGCCGCGTCACGGGCACGTCACCATCTACGATCGCTCGTGGTACGGCAGGGTGCTGGTGGAGCGCATCGAGGGGTTTGCCACCCGGGACGACTGGCAGCGGGCGTATGCGGAGATCAACGAGTTCGAAGCGCAGCTCTCCGAGTTCGGCACCATCGTGCTCAAGTTCTGGCTCGCGATCTCACCCGAGGAGCAGCTCAGCCGATTCGAGGATCGGCAGACCACGCCCTACAAGCAACACAAGCTGACCCGGGAAGACTGGCGCAACCGCAAGAAGTGGGACGCCTACGAGACGGCTGCGTGCGACATGATCGAGCGGACCAGCACCGACCGGGCACCCTGGATTCTGATCCCCGCCGACGACAAGCGCTGGGCCCGCGTGGAGGTGGTGCGGGCGGTGACCAACCGGCTCCGCCAGGAGCTGGAGTAGGACCGCTGGTTTGATCGCCGTAATTAGCTAGCCCACAACGACTTAGCACCTGTCGCCGCACGCAGCCGCTCGGGCGCGGCGCCGCTTCGGATTCTCATCGGACGGGCGCCACAATGGTGTCGCGATTGTGGCGTATGACACCGATTCCCCAGGCGAATTGCGAGATCTTGGGTCTCGCATTTCGAGCGACCGGGGGTGTTGCATCTTGCCAGAGTCGGCGGAAGGTTTGAGGCCATGAGCTGGGAGGAGACCGGGAAGGTGCCGGCTGGGGGCATTCCCTCGCCCCGCGGGATCTTGCGGTGGATCTATCTGGGCCGCGTCACGGTGGCCATCGTGGTCTTCGTCGCCGCGGCGCTCTACTTTGCCGCCGTTCCTCCCGCGACGATCCTCATTCTCGCCATCGCGGCGATCTCGAGCGTCATCGTGACCTCGCTCTCGGCGTGGTATACCCACGTGCGGGGAGCCGAGCCGGGCATGACGTTCCTCTACTCCCAGGCGCTGTTCGACCTCGGGCTGGTGACCACGGTCGTGCACGTGACCGAGGGTCCCGCCAGCCAGTTCCCGGCCCTCTACATCCTGGTGATTGCGATGAGCGCGGTGGTGATGCCGCTGGCGTCGAGCCTGCTGGTAACCGCCCTCGCGAGCCTGCTGTACCTGGCGGACATCATCTGGTGGCAGCCCGTGCAGCTCTCGGTCGCGGTCTGGCTGCAGATCGCCGTGTTCGTGGTCGTGTTCATCGCAACGGGCCTGATTGCGAGTCGCGTGCGCGTCATGGGTGCGGAGCGGGAGATCCTGGAGCGCGAAGTGCGGCGCCTCACGCTCGAGGCGGCGGACATCCTGCGGAACATCGCCAGCGGCGTCGTGACCGTGGACGGGGAGGGCAGCGTACTGTACGCCAACCCCGCGGCGCTCGAACTGCTGGGGCTCGCCGATTCGGAGGTCGAAGGTCGCCACCTCGAGGACCTGGTGGGGGATCGGGCAAGGGAGCTGCTGAGGACGATCGCCCTCACGCAGACGGGAGGGCAGCAAACGCTGCGCGCGGAAGGCACCGTCCGGCTCGACGACCGGTCGTTCCCCATCGGACTCACCACGACGAGCATCGAGTACGGTGCGGCGACGCCTTCGGTCACCGCCATCTTCACCGATATCTCCGACCAGAAGCGGCTCGAGGAGCTGCACGTGCGCACGGGCCGGCTCGAGGCCGTGGCCGAGCTCTCTGCCTCGCTGGCGCACGAGATCAAGAACCCGCTGGCATCGATTCGCTCCTCCATCGAGCAGCTGGCCGAGGCGGCCCGCGAGAACGAAGAGGAGCGCTTCCTTGCGCAGCTGGTGATCCGGGAGAGCGACCGCCTGAGCCGGCTGCTAACGGAGTTCCTCGACTTCTCGAGGGTTCGCGTCACCGACGCGCGGCAGGTGGACCTGGGGGCAGTGGCCGAGAAGGCGGCCGACGTGATCCGCAACCACCCGGACTGCGGCGACACGGCCGTGATCGAAGTGGTGCGGCAGCCCGCCCCGCTCGAGGGGGACGAAGATCTGCTGCACCGCGTGGTTGTGAACTTGGTGCTCAACGCGATCCAGGCCGGCGAGGGGAAGAGTCGCGTGACGATCGAGGTGCGAGAGGTGCACCCCAGCGAGCTGCCGCGCGGACTGCCCATGGGCCGCGCGGTGCTTCTGGAGGTTTCCGACGACGGGCCCGGGATTCCCGAGAACCTCAAGGAACGGCTGTTCGAGCCGTTCGTCACCGGCCGGGCCGGTGGGTCGGGATTGGGACTCGCCATCGTGCAGCGCGCGGTGGAAGCCCACCGGGGAGTGATTCTGGTCGAGTCCACGCCTGGCCAGGGAACGGTATTCAGTGTTGTGCTGCCGAGCAGTGGGAGCACGGAGGTAGCGGCATGAGGCTGTCCAAGCCGAGCATTCTGATCATTGATGACGAATCTGGGATTCTGGATACCCTGCGGATTCTCCTCAAGAACCAGGGATTCAGTCCCGCGACGGCACAGGGGGGGCGGGCCGGGTTGGACGCCCTGCGGGCGTCGCCGCCCGACATCGTGCTGACCGACGTGCGGATGCCGCAGGTGTCGGGCATCGACATCCTGGGGGCCGCCCGCGAACAGGACCCGGAGTTGCCGGTCATCCTGATGACGGCCCAGGCGTCCCTGCAGTCCGCGATCCAGGCGGTGAACGAGGGGGCGTTCTACTACATCCAGAAGCCGTTCTCCAACGACGACCTCGTTGCCATCTGTCGGCGGGCGGCGGAGTACCGCCAGCTGCGCACGGAGAACAAGAGCCTCAAGCGGGAGATCCGGAAGCGGGAGCGGTCCAACTCCATCAAGCCGATCGGCAACGCGAGGTCGTTCGTGGAGGTGCTGCAGTTGGCCCAGCAGGTGGCGCCCACGGAATCCACCGTGCTGATCCTGGGCGACAGCGGCACGGGGAAGGAACTGGTGGCGCGCTACATTCACGAGCTGTCCGAGCGGAGCGAGGGACCGTTCTTCTCGATCAACTGTGGGGCGTTGCCGGAGAGCCTGCTGGAGTCGGAGCTGTTCGGCCACGTGAAGGGTTCCTTCACCGGTGCGGTCCGCGACAAGCAGGGACTCTTCGCCGCGGCCCGTGGCGGCACGTTCTTCCTCGATGAGATTGCCGAGACGCAGCCGTCCACGCAGGTGAAGCTGCTGCGTGTGCTCCAGGAGCGGGAAGCGCTGCCCGTGGGTGGTACCGAGCCCGTTCAGGTGGATGTGCGCGTGATTGCGGCCACCAACCGTGACCTGGACGAAGCGATGCGCCAGGGCACGTTCCGCTCCGACCTGTACTACCGGCTCAACGTGATCTCGATGCGACTCCCGCCGCTGCGGGAGCGGCGGGAGGACATCCCGGTCCTGGCCGAGTCGTTCCTGCATCGGATCGCCAGAGACCGGGTCCAGTCGGTGAAGACGCTGTCACAGGAGGCGCTGGACGCCGTCATGGCGTATGACTGGCCCGGGAACGTGCGGGAGCTCGAGAACGCCCTGGAGCATGCCGTACTGCTGAGCGCGGGCGACACGGTCGAAGGCACGGCGCTGCCCGACCGGGTGACCTCGCGCAAAGCCCAGCCACTCGTGGCCGAGCGGGCGCCGCACAACCCCACACTCGAGGCAATCGAGCGGGCGTACATCCTCTGGGTGCTGCAAGCCGAGGGGGGCAACAAGACGCGGGCAGCTGAGGCGCTGGGAATCGATCCATCCACACTCTATCGCAAGCTGGCACGATACGAGGCCGAAGGCCTCGCCGTGCTGTAAGGAGCCCCGTGAGACCGCTTCTCTATCTGGTCTTCATCCTCTCCGGGGCTGCCGGCCTCGTTTACGAATCGATCTGGGCGCGGTACCTGGGACTGTTCGTGGGCCATGCGGCGTACGCCCAGATCCTCACAATCGGGATCTTCCTGGGTGGAATGGCTCTCGGGGCAATGCTCGTTGGCTCCCGCACCGAGCGCCTGGCTGATCCGCTGAGGTGGTACGCCCTGATCGAGCTGGCTGCGGGCGCAGTGGGGCTCTTCTTCCACGAGATCTACGGCGGCGTGACCGGTTTCGCGTACGAGAGCCTATTCCCCATGATGGGAAACGGCGTCGCCCTCACGCTGGCGAAGTGGCTCATTGCCGGTGGCCTGATCCTGCCGCAGTCCATTCTCCTTGGGACCACGTTCCCGCTGATGGGCGCGGGCGTGATTCGTCGCTATGGAGAGCAGCCGGGACGCACGCTTGCCATCCTGTACTTCGCCAACAGCCTCGGGGCCGCGGTGGGCGTGCTGGTTGCGGGCTTCTATCTACTGAGAGTGGCGGGCTTGCCGGGCACGTTGTTGGTCGCGGCGATGCTGAACCTGGTGGCCGCGCTTGGGAGCGGGTTTGTCGCCCAACGGAGACCGCTCGGTGGGCCCGCGCGTGAGCCCGTGCCGGCGGAGGCAGAGCAGGTCGGCGCCACCGATGCGGCGGCGCTGCGACAGGAGCGGCTACTCGTGTTGCTGCTGGCCGTGAGCTTCGGGACGGCCGTGGCGTCGTTCATCTATGAGATCGCGTGGCTGCGGATGCTGTCGCTCGTGCTGGGCAGCGCCACGCATTCCTTCGAGCTCATGCTGTCGGCGTTCATTCTCGGTCTCGCCCTTGGCTCGTTCTGGGTCCGCCGGCGGGCCGACCGCTGGAGTAAGCCGCTCAGGACACTGGGCATCGTGCAGTGGGTGATGGGATTCTCGGCGCTCGCGACGCTGCCGCTGTACACCCAGTCCTTCCACTGGATGGCCGACCTCATGCAGTCGTTTGCCAGGACGGAAGGCGGCTATGAGGGCTTCACCATCGCGCGCTACGTGCTGTGCCTGGCGGTGATGCTGCCGTCCACGTTCTGCGCCGGCATCACGCTGCCGCTCATCACGCGCACGCTGCTCACCAGCGCGACTGGCGAGCGCGCCATCGGCTCGGTGTACGGCGTGAATACCCTGGGGTCTATCGTCGGGGTCGCCATGGCGGGCCTCGTGTTGATGCCGCTCCTCGGGGTGCGGCTGCTCCTCGTGTTGGGCGCGACGCTCGACATGGCAATTGGGGTGGGAATCCTCTGGGTGGTGGCCGGGTCGAAGCCGCGCGCGCGGCAGTTGACCTACGGGGCGCTGGCTGCGACCGTCGCGGTTGCGCTGCTCGTGACTGTGCAGCGGGGCTTCGACCAACGAGTGCTTGCCAGCGGAGTGTTCCGCCACGGCCTACTGGAAGAGGTGCCGCGCGAGGTGCTCTACTATCGGGACGGGCGCACCGCGACGGTGGCCGCGTGGCGCCAAATGGAAAGTGGTATCGTTGCCATCGCCACCAACGGCAAGGTCGACGGGTCGGTCCCAGAGCATTGGCTGGAAGCGTGCTCGGACACGAGTGTGCGGCAGCCGATGGGGGGTGACATATCCACCCAGACGCTTGCCCCCCTCATCACACTGGCGCATGCACCACGGGCACGCCTGGCGGTGGTGGTAGGGCACGGAACCGGGATGTCGTCACAGATCATGCTGGGAAGCGCCGAGCTCGAGCGAATGACGACCATCGAGATCGAGCCGGAGATGCTCGTGGCCTCGGGGGCCATCTATCCCACGAATGCCAGGGTCTTCGACGACCCGCGGTCGCACATCGTGATCGAAGATGCGCGTGCATTCCTGTCTGCGGCGGAGGACAAGTACGATATCATCCTCTCCGAGCCTTCCAATCCGTGGGTGAGCGGTGTGGCGAGCCTCTTCACTCTGGAGTTCTATCACCGGATCGCGCAGTCGCTGGCGGATGGCGGAGTGTTCGGTCAGTGGGTCCACCTCTACGAGCTGAACGATGGCCTCGTGCTCAGCGTGATCGCCGCCGTGCACAGGATCTTCCCTTCCTACGAGATCTTCCTGACCGCGGCAGGTGATATGCTCATCGTGGCCGCCAACACTGAGCGCCTCCCGGCTCCCGATTGGTCGGTCCTCGAGTGGCCGGCGCTCCGCGAGGACTTCTGTCACGCCGTTGCGCCCACGGCGGAGATGCTGGAGGCCACCCGGCTCACCCATCGAGGCGTGCTGGCGGCGCTGTTGGACGGGTGGGCGCAGCCGAACTCGGACTTCTTTCCGGTGCTCGACCTCGGTGCGGAGCGAGCCCGGTATCTGGGCCAGTACGCTCGTGGAATGGCTGACCTGGCGACGCGGCGGATCGATATCGCTGCGCCGGTCTCGCTGCGCCGCATGGTGCCGTCCTGGGGTGCCGATGGGCCGATGACCGACGTTCCTCGCGTGCAGGCGCTGGCGTTGGCGGCAGCCCTGCAGGGTTCTGACGCGAGCGACGGGGTGGACACGACGGCCGCGCGGCAGCCTCTCGAGGCCGCAAAGTTTCGCCGGCTGCGGTGGGAAGCGCTGCTTGCGGCGGGTGATCCGCCAACGGATTGGAGGCGCTGGCTCGGGGAGCTGCGGATCGTGGAGCGGGATCGGCAACGCGGCACATCCGGCTACGTCGACGAGTCACTGCTTCGGTCGGTGCTGCGCTACCTCGATCGGCATAATGCACCGGTCGAGGCGCGCCGGGTGGTGGACTTCTACTTTGGCCTCGCGGGCTGGGACTTCGGGCTGGCAGCCGCGGCCGCCGACGCCTTGGTCGAGGCGCAGGCGCAGGAGGACGGCTGGATCACGCTTGAGGAGCTGGCGGAGGGAGCGGTAATCTCGAAGTTACGGATCGGTGATGTGGCGGGCGCCTCGCGCGTGTATGACCACCTGACGTCCGATGTGTCTGTGCGGGAGCGGGATTTCCGCCTCCAGATCCTCCGTGCCTACCTGGACGACTTCTCGGGCCGACCCGACGCCCCCCCGGCGCAGGGGACACGATGAGAGCGAGCCCACGATGAGCCTGCGACGAACCAGAGAGCCGTTTCGGCCCGGGCCCCTACCGGCGGACTGGAACGAGCTGGTCGTGACCGCGGTGGTGCCCGCGTTCAACGAGGAGCCCACGATCGAGGAGAGCCTGCGGCGGATCCGGAACGTTCCGCTCAATCTCGAGATCGTAGTGGTGAACGACGGGTCGGAGGACCAGACCGGTGACTTGCTCGAACGGCTCGAGCAGGAGGGACTGATCGACCGGGTGATCCATCAGCCGAAGAACAAGGGAAAGGGCGCTGCGGTGCGCGCCGGGATCGCGGCCGCCACGGGCCACGTCATCGTGATCCAGGACGCCGACCTCGAGTACGACCCGATGGAGTACCCGACGCTGCTCGAGCCCATCAGGCTCGACAAAGCCGACGCGGTGTTCGGATCGCGATTTCAGTCGGGACCGCGCCGGGTGTTGTACTTCTGGCATTCCGTCGGGAACCGGTTCCTCACCCTGCTCTCCAACATGCTCACCGACCTGAACCTGACCGACATGGAGACCTGCTACAAGATGGTACGGGCCGATCTCATGAAGGCGTTGCCGCTGGCCGCCAACCGATTCGGGATCGAGCCGGAGCTCACCGCCCGGCTCTCACAGGCGGGCGCCCGCATCTGGGAAGTGCCGATCAGCTACAGTGGGCGTACCTATGCGGAGGGCAAGAAGATCGACTGGCGGGACGGACTAGCCGCCATCTGGCACATTCTGCGCTTCAACTTCCTGCGGTCGCGACCCAAACCGCAGTGACGCGTACGCTCACGCAGCTGCTGTGGCGGGGGATTGGGGTCGTGCTCCTGATCTTGCCCGTGCTCAGCATCCCGCGTTGGGTGGGAGCCCCGGACCCCGGACCCGATTGGAGCGTGCACGTCTGGGCGTGGCTCGTCGGAGCCACCGTGGTAGTGGTGGTGGGTGTCACGCTGGGTTGGCTGACTCGGGCGCTGCCGCCGCGCGAGCGCGCGTGGCCCGCGTGGGGCGATGTGGTCTTCGTTGGCGGGCTGGCGGCGCTGCTCACACTCGCGGCCGCCTACACCATGCGGGTAGCCTTCGCCTCGAATCCCCACCTCGTGGACGAGGTCGCCCAGCTGTTTCAGGCACGTGTCTTCTCCTCGGGGCGGCTCGCCGCGCCACCCCCGCCGCTACCAGAATCCTTTCTCTTCACGCACACGTGGATCACCGAGGCCGGGTGGGTCTCGCAGTTCCCGCCTGCGCACGCGGTGGCGCTTGCGGTCGGCATGTCGTTCCACGCCGAGTGGTTGGTGAATCCCGTGCTCGGCGGCGCCAGCGTGGTGCTCGTCTTTCTGGTGGCCCGCGGCATGTTTGAGCCGGCGACGGCCCGTGTAGCGGCAGCCCTCTGGGCGGTCTCGACATGGGTGCTCTTCATGTCGGCCACCTACATGAACCATGCGCTCGCCGTCGCGCTGGTGCTCGGGGCGTGGGCCTGTGTTTGGGCGCCCGGAGGGAGACGAACCGCCCGCTTCCTCGCTGCGGGTGTGCTGCTCGGGGCTGCCGCCGCGACGCGGCCGCTCGATGCGGTCGCCGGGGCGGTGCCGCTGCTGGCGCACCTGGGCCTGGCCCGCAGGACGCGGGATCTCGGATTGCTGCTGCTCGGCGGCCTGCCAGTGGTGCTGGCGCTGGGCTACTACAACTGGCGCCTGTTCGGCGGCCCGCTCGACTTCGGGTACACGGCGCTGTGGGGTGAAGGACACCGGCTGGGCTTCCACGCCGACGCGTGGGGATTCGAGTACACGCCGCTGGTCGGTCTGAGCAACATGGTGGCGGCGATCCGCCGGCTGCACATCTACCTGTTCGAGTGGCCGATTCCCGCGCTCCTGCCGCTCGGCGTATGGGCAGTGTTGGCGCGCCGACGCGAGGCCGGTGATCTCGCTCTCGGGTTGGGGGTTCTCGCCGGACCCGCGCTGTACTTCTTCTACTGGCACTCCGGGTTCTATCCCGGTCCGCGGTTCTACTACATCGCGGCCCCCTTCCTGGTCATCGGCACTGCCCGGGCACTCGGCTGGGCGTGGCGGCGGGCCCGCAGCCGACCGGCCAGCCGCATCCGGTGGGATGCGGCGCTTGCCGCCCTATGTGCGGTGGTGCTCCTCTGGAGTTGGGTCGATATGCTGCCGCGGCGGTTCGAGGTCTACCGGACCGGGCTGGCATCCCTCAAGTACCACCCCGAGCGGGAGCTGGCCGACCGCGGCGTGCAGCGGGCACTGGTGCTCGTGCCCGAGAGCTGGGGAGCCCGGATCATCACGGACCTCTGGGCGCTCGGTGCTCCGCCGGGCGTCGTCGAGCGTGTCTACCGCAGGCTCGATGCGTGCGATCTCCACCTCTTCGCCATGCGAGCCCGAGTCGAGGAGCTGTCGCCCGCCGCCGTGATCGACAGTCTCGAGCGGCGCTTCGACGCCGCGGCCGAGGCAGCCCCGCTGGTGCTCGGGTCGCGCGATCCCACCCTGCGCCTGTGGCCCGCCCGAGAGCTGGCCCCGAGCTGCGCCGAGCAGCTGGAGCACGACCGAAGCGGATTCACGCTCTATGGGAGCCTGGCCTGGCGTAACCCGGTGGGACTGCGGGACGGCATCGTGTTCGCCCGCGATCGATTCGAGCAGAACGAGCAGCTCCTTGCCGGCTACTCCGGCTGGGAGGTCTGGCGCTTCGCACCGCCGGTTGAGGAGCCGGAGGCCGAACCGAGAGTGCGTCGCCTCGGCCAGGCGGAAGAGCTCCTCGGAGATCGCCCGCTGCCGTGAGCCGACTGACCCCGGGGCGGGCCGCTCTCGTCGCGGGACTGGTGGCCGTCGTCGTGTACGCCAACGCCCCGCGCAACCGCTGGGCGCTGGATGACGTTCCCGTGATCTGGCAGAACCCCGTGGCGCACTCCGTGCCCGCGGCATGGGCGGCGCGGTACTCACCCTACTGGCCGGTGGAGCTGGGCCACACGGCGGGATTGTATCGACCGGCGGTGATCGTGTCGTACGCGGTCGACTGGACTCTCTCTGGTGGCGACCCCCGGTGGTTCCACCTGCACAACGTGCTGCTTCATGCGGTCGCGTCCGGCCTGGTCGTCCTCGTTGTCGTCGTGTGGCTGCCGGTTCCGGCGGCCCTCGCGGCTGGACTCGTCTTTGCCGTGCATCCCGTGCACGTGGAGGCCGTGGCCAACGTGGTCGGGCGCGCGGAGCTGCTGGCGGCGATCGGCCTGCTGCTCGCGGTGCTGGCGTTCAGGAGCTACCGGTGGACCGACTCGCGCGGTGCGCGCTTGGGGTGGGGTGTGGCGACCGTCGCGGCGATCTCGCTCGCGCTGCTGTCCAAGGAGCATGCCGTGGTCGCGCCGGTTGTCCTGGCGCTCGACGCGTGGCTCGCGCGCGCGGGGGTGCGCCGATGGGGGACCGGCCTGCTGCTGGTGACTCTTGCCCTCACGCTTGCGTGGTTTGCGCTCTGGCAGGCGATTGCCGGTGGCTACGTGGAGGGCGTCGTGGCCCCTGCCTTGCAGGGACTCTCGCTCGGCCAGCGGTTGGCGACGATGCTGCCGGTGTACCTCGAGGTGCTACGGCTGCTCACCTGGCCGTTCCGCCTGGCATACGACTACAGCCCCCAGGTCATACCACTCCGCACCGAAGTCACGGCGGTGGTGGTGCTGGGCGCGTTGGTTGCCGGCGCCGTGGTGGCTCTGGGCGCGTCGAGTCACCGGCGCGCCCCCGCGGTCGCGTTCGGGATCCTGGCCGGATTGGCGTCGTACTTGCCAACGTCCAACCTGCTGATGGCATCGGGCACCGTGTTGGGCGAGCGCACCCTGTACCTGTTCGCCCTCGCGCCTGCGCTGATCGTCGGCTGGACCCTGGCACGGGCCTGGGAGGGGCGGTGGCGCACGATCGCACTGGTTGGGCTTAGCGCGTTGCTGGGGGTGTACGGTATCCGCTCCTTTACACGGACTCCCTTCTGGATGGACAGCCGCACCGTGCTCATCGAGAGCATCGTCGCGAACCCCGAGAACTATCGAACCCGCCAGCAGCTGGCACGCCAGCGCGAGCTGGGCGGTGACTCCCTTGGGGCTCTGGCTGAATACCTGGTGGCAAGCGAGCTGTTCGAGCGTGACCCGGCCGTCGCGAGCGCGACCGCGGGCTTGGCACTGGCGCTCGGCCGGGAGCGCATCGCGCTCCGTACGGTGCGCCGCGCGGTCGATCACCTGCCACGAGACGTCTTCCTTGCGAGCCTGTACCTCGAGTTGCACCAGGAGCTGGCGTCGCCCGAGTGGCAACGCGAGCTGGCTCGCGCCCGGTTCGAGTGGCTGAGCGGTCGGCGCGCGGCGGCCGGTGGTGCGCTGGAAAGGGCGGCGGTCGCCCTCGGACAGGCAGAGCGGTTGGAGGGGCTTTGCTGGGAGCTGCGGGCTACGAGACCGGTGGTGGCCGGGCTGCGTCCCGGGCTCGAGCAGCTCGCCGAGGACGCTCTCCAGCGGGCCGGTCTGGCCTGCGGCGGGCCCGGCTGAGGGGGCCGGCCCAGCCTTGCGTTCGGCCCTGCAAATTGCAAATTGAGGCCTTTGGGGGCCCCGGGGCAGCGGCTCAGCGTTCCGGCCGAACCGCTGTAGGTATTTATAAAGAAAGAGCTTAGGTTGTGTTGGTTGACTCTGGCACGGGGATTGCCTTGAGGAATAGCAGATTCATGCGCCCGGCTTGCCGGGTGTGATCGAGCTTCTGATCGTCGTGGTGATCATCGGCATTCTGGCCGCCATTGCGATCCCGAAGTTCGCGAACACGAAGGAGAAGGCGTATCTCGCGTCCATGAAGGCCGACCTGCGCAACCTGGTGAACGCGGAGGAGAGCTACTTCGCCGACTGGACGACGTATGGCGCGGGCGGCGACCCGAACCTGCTGTACAACCAGTCCGCGGGCGTGACGATCACGATCACCGGTAAGGGCGGAGACGGCTGGACCGCTGAAGCGAAGCACACCGGTGCGCCGACCAAGACCTGCGCGATCGCCGTGGGTGACAACGCTACCTGGAAGAACTCGATCAAGGGTACGGCGGCCGAAGGCGAGCCGGCCTGTAACTAGGCGAGGCTGCGCAATCGCGTAACGGTGAGGCGGCGAAGGGTTGGCCCTTCGCCGCCTCATGGTTTATGATGGAGACCTGATCATGCGGAAGACGCGCCCCATGCGTAGTGACGTGAGAGGGTTTACGATCATCGAGCTCCTGATCGTCGTCGTGATCATCGGAATCCTGGCCGCTATTGCGATCCCGAAGTTCGCGAACACGAAGGAGAAGGCATACGTCGCCTCCATGAGGGCGGACCTCAGGAACCTGGCGACATCCCAGGAGGGATACCTCCACGACTTCATGACGTACGGCACGCAGGCGGACATGGTACCGCCGCGGTTCCAGACGTCGTCGGGTGTGCTCATTACTATCTCGGGTGTGAGTGCGTCGGGTTGGCAGGGGGTCGCGAAGCACACGGGCAGCGCAACCAGGGTCTGCGCGATCTTCTACGGCTCGGGAGCTGCGCCGATCGCGCCTGCGACCGATGAGGGCGAGGTGGCCTGCAACTAGCGCCGCCATGAGCGAGATCTGACACAAGGCGACGGGATTTCCCGTCGCCTTCTTCGTGTGCGGACCGGGCGAACCTCCGGACCTGTGACCGACCGCAACATTCCGGACTGCCCTCCGCGCGTTTGAGGCTGAGGGGGAGCCACCGATGCCGTAGCTTGACCCCGACATGTTCCCTCTCTCTACCTGCCGGGGCGGCTTCACGGTCGTCGAGGTCCTCGTCGCGACCATCCTGCTGGGTCTCGGGCTGCTTGCCATCACTGGGACCACGGCGCACACGACTCGCATGATCTCGGCAGGAAGGCGGCACACCCAGGCCGCGGTGCTGGGTCGACGGATCACGGAGTCGCTGAGGGGCGAGCGATGCCCGGCGGCGGGCTCAGGGATGGCCGCCGAGGGACCGCTCGAGGCGCGCTGGACCGTCGCCCCGCTCGCCGGTGGCACGGCTCGCCGAGTGCTGGTGGTGATCGCAGCCCCCCGCGTGCTGGGATCGCGTGCCGATACGGTCGCGGCGACGGTGGTCTGCTGAGCCGGTGCGGGGCGGCGCGGGAGTAACGCTGGTCGAGCTCTTGGTTGCCCTGGTGCTCACTGGTCTGGTGGCGGCGGCCGTGCTTGCGCTGCTGGTCCTGGGCCAGCGGGCGTACCGGCAGCAGCACGCGGCGGCCGCGGTGTCGGTGACGCTGCGGGCGGCCGCCACGATGCTCCCCCTGGAGCTGACCGGACTGGACACGCTGGTGGCTGCGGAGCCAGCAGCGGTTTCCTTCCAGGCGACGCGTACGCTGTCCTTTCTGTGCGCGCTCCCCAGTGTCTCGGGTCCACGCAGGGGCTTCTTAACCGTGGCAGCGGAGCCGCGATACGGGATGCGCGCTCCCGACCCCCGGCGCGACTCGGTGTTGCTCTATGCCCAGGCAGACCCCGCCAGCGACCATGACGACTACTGGGTGCGCGCCGATCTGGTGGACGTCCGAAGGACGGTGACCTGTCCTGACGGAGCAGCCGGCGTGATCCTCGAACTCGCAGCCGTCTCCCCGCGCGGGGGTCTGCTCGATGTTCATGGCGGTGCTCCCGTCCTCACCAACGAGCTGATGCAGCTGGCGGCGTACCGGGACGGTGGCGGGGCCTGGTGGTTGGGTGCGCGGGGCCGTGTGAAGGCGAGTGGGTGGAGCACCATCCAGCCGGTGTTGGGTCCGCTCGCCCCGAACGGGTTCCGCCTTTCCTATATAGCGGCCTCCGGGGCGCCGGCCGCCCGGCCCGGTGAGGTCTCCCGGATCGGTATCTGGCTCGTGGCTGAGGCACCAGCCGGTCTGGGCGCCGGGCCGCTCCAGGATTCGGTGTGGCTCGAGATCGGCCTCCGCAACCGCCGCCGGTCTTGAGGAGCGGCCCCCCGACGCACGAGCGGGGAGGGGCACTGCTCCTCACCCTGGTGGCGCTGTCCGTTCTCGGGATGCTCGTAACGGCGGCCTGGCTCATGGGGCTTGCCGAGCTGCGGGTGGCGCGCACTCCCGCGGCCGTCACGCGCGCCCTCGCTGCCGCCGAAGAGGGCGTCCAGGTCCAGATCGCGAACTGGCGGGTCGAGGGGTACAACCGGCTCGGGCCGGGCGGGGAGGCCGGGTTTGCGGGCCTCGCCCCCGGCTTGGGCTCCTACCGGGGCAGCGTGCGGCGCCTCTCCGAGTTGTTGTTCCTCATCGACTCTGAGGGCCTCGGCCCAGGTCGAGCGGCTCGCCAGCGGGTTGGCTTCCTGGTCCGGCTGAGTGCCCTGGAGCTGTCCATCAGCGCCGCCCTTCAGTCCCACGGTGCGGTGCGGCTAGCCGGGGTCGCCTCCGTGAGCGGGCTCGACGCGGCCCCCACCGGGTGGCCCTGCCCGGCCCCGGGAGCTCCCCGGCCGGGCATCCGTCTGTCGGAAGGGGCCCCGCTGGAGCTTGTCGACTGCCCTGGGCTCGCGTGCGTGAAGGGTGATCCGCCGGTCCTGGCCGACACGACGCCGACCCGACCGGGCCGGATCGCAGGGGTCGAGGTCGCCACCCTCCGAGCCCTGGCCGACAAGGTCATTGGGCCGGGTCGCTGGACGCCGGGCCCGAGCCAGGTGCCCGGAAAGTGTCGCCATGCTGTCCCCTTCAACTGGGGCGATCCGGACCGCCCAGGGGGTATTTGCGGGGATTACCTCCCGTTGATCTTCGCCGCCGGCGACCTCCGGCTGCACGGGGGTCGGGGTCAGGGGATCCTCGTGGTGGATGGGGACTTGGTGGTATCCGGCGGCTTCCGGTTCTATGGGCCGATTCTGGTCCTGGGTCAATTTGACACAACCGGTGAGGGAGGTCACTTCAAGGGAGGGGTGGTCGCAGCTACCGTAGTGGTCGCGCAATCAGATCTGTCGGGCCCCTCGGTGGGCTACTCGAGCTGCGCCGTGCGGCGGGCCGTGGTGGCCCAGGGAGGCCCAGAACCCATCGTTGATCGTAGCTGGATGCGCCTGTACCGAATTCCGTAAGTGAAAGTGGCACGGGGCTTTGATCAGGGTGGGTTAAAGTAGGTTGGAGCTTGACAAAAATCCGGGTGGGTCGTACTGTAGTCGTCCGCCAAGTCACTTATCTCGTTTACTGGTCGGCAGATATGGCGATTTTCGGGCTCGGTGGTGCAAAAACGACGGTCGCCTTGGACATCGGGAGCGGGCTCCTCAAGCTGGTCGAGGTCGACCACAAGAAGGATGAGCCGGTCCTGAGCCGTGTGGCGGTCGCCCCGGTTCTGGCGGACGCCATCGTCGAAGGCGAGGTCATGGACCCCGACATCGTGGCTGACGCGATCCAGGGGCTGTTCCGCACCGCCGGCATCAAGCAGAAGCAGGTCGTGGTGGCGGTGGGCGGTCGCGACGTGATCATCAAGAAGATCCAGGTCGACCGCATGAAGGAGAGCGATGCCTACGAGGTGGTCCGCTGGGAGGCCCAGCAGCATGTGCCGTTCGACATCGAGGCGGTGGAG
>JBDGXT010000223.1:0-3402 GCA_039584455.1 Gemmatimonadota bacterium | reverse complement strand
GCGGCCGGCTTCGACTGGCTGCGCCGGCTCGATGCGCAGACGAAGGAGTACGTGTTCAATCCGGCGCTGCTGCACCAGAAGCTCCTGCGGCAGGAAGGGCTCATCACCCTGTGGGATCTCCCTGATATCCTCGTGGAGCAGGACAAGGGGTCGCCGTTCGCGTACACGCTGCCCCACAGTGGTACGCCGGTCATCGAGGATGCGATCGCCGTGGTGCGCGGCGCCGAGCAACTCGGGGCTGCACATCGCTTCGTGGAATGGGCCGGATCGGTCGAGGCCCAGCTCCTGGCGGCGCACCAAGCCTTCCGGCTGCCCGCCCGCACCGATCTCGCGCCGGACTCGCTGCCCGCGTGGGCCCGCGACGTGCGGGAACGACTCATCGTGGCCGACATCGACTGGGAGCTCCTGAGCCAACAGGGTGCCGCGTGGATGACCCACTGGGACCGCCACGTGCGCGGTCGCGGGACGGCGGGGAGTCGATGAGCGACGCCTTCCTCCAGCTCAGCCACCTCACCAAGCGATTCGGTACCCACGTGGCGGTGGACGATCTCACGCTGTCGGTCCCGCAGGGAACCGTGTTGGCGTTGCTCGGGCCGAGCGGGAGCGGCAAGACGACTACACTGCGGCTCCTGGCCGGTTTCGAGCGGCCCGACGGGGGCACCGTCACCGTGGACGGGCGCGACGAGACGCGACAGGCACCGGCGCGACGGCGCTTCGGGATGGTGTTTCAGCACTACGCGCTCTTCCCCCACCTCACCGTGGGCGAAAACGTCTCGTTCGGCCTGGCGAATGATCCAGCGGTGGACAAGGCGCGGCGCGTGAGCGACATGCTCGCACTGGTGGATCTCGAGGGCTTCGCCGAGCGGCAAGTGAGCGCCCTTTCCGGCGGGCAACAACAGCGCGTCGCCGTGGCGCGCGCGCTGGCGCCCTCCCCACGGGTGCTCCTGCTGGACGAGCCGCTCTCGAATCTAGATCCCAGCCTCAGAGAGAGGACGCGACGCGAGCTGAAGGCGGCACTCAAGAAGATCGGGATCACGACCGTCTTCGTGACCCACGAGCAAGAGGAAGCCTTCGCCCTGGGCGACCAGGTAGCGGTGCTCAACGAGGGGCGGCTGGAGCAGGTCGGTGCGGCCCCCGATCTGTACGAGCGCCCACAGACACCGTTCGTGGCCACGTTTGTGGGGCGGGCGAGTGTGCTGGGGGGTGTGATGGTCGCGTCCGGTCGCGCCAAGCTCGATGCGGGGGTGGAGTGGGCCGTCGAGACGCCGCAGCCGGTGGAAACGGGCACCCGTGTCTCGGTCGTGGTACGGCCCGAGGCGCTGGGCCTCGGTGAGGTCGGGCTCGCCGCCAACGTCATCGGCTGCCGCTACACGGGGGCTCGAGCCTACTTCACGGCCGAGGCCGGAGGCACGTCGCTGGAGTTCGAAGCTGCCGTGCGGGCGGCGCACGTGGGGGACGCGATCCATCTCGTGCCGCAGCGGGCGTTGGCGTTCGCGGAGGAGACACGGTGACTCGGCGGCCGCGCGGGGTGCTCCTCACGCTGTTGCTCACCTGGATGGTGGTGTATCCGGTCGTCCTGGTCATCGTGGGGAGCGTGCGCGGCGCCGAGGGTTGGACCGGGGAATACGTGGCGGCCTTCCTGCGGGAGCCGCGCGAGTGGGCGGCTCTGTGGGCCAGCCTGTGGATCTCTCTGGCGAGCGTGTTGCTGGCAGGGTTGATCGGCGTGCCGCTCGGGTTCGTGTTTGAGCGGCTCGGCTTTCCAGGACGTCGACTCCTCGGCGGGTTGGTCGCGCTGCCCGCTGTGCTCCCGCCGCTGGTGGGGGTGATCGCGTTTCTCTTCCTGTACGGCGAGAGCGGTTTCGTGGCGCGTGCCATCATGCGACTACTGGGACTGCAGCAGTCGCCGTGGCGGTTGCAGGGCGCGGGCGCGATTCTGCTGGTGCATGCCTACTCGATGTACGTGTACTTCTACCTGTTCACGCGGGTGGGACTAGCCAGGATGGACGCGTCCATGATCGAGGCGGCGCACTCACTGGGGTGCGGCACCTGGGCCACCCTGCGGCGGGTGACCCTCCCGCTGCTGCGGCCGCAGCTCGCAGCGGCGGCGCTGCTCACGTTCATGACGGCGCTGGGCTCGTTCAGCGCCCCCTACATCTTCGGGGGCGGGTTCCGTGTCATGACCACACAGATCGTGGCCAGCAAGCTGAACGGCGACATGCCGATGGCGATCGTGGAGACCACGGCCCTCGCGGCTCTCGCGCTCATCGGCCTGCTGCTCCTGCGGGGCCGGGCCGAGGCTCGCTCGGTGGTCGCCGTGGGGAAGGGCACGCCGCCTGCCGCGCGGGCGCTGTCGCAGCCACTCGCTCGCTGGGGCGCGACTGTCGTGGGCTGGGCCTTCGCCGTGGCGCTGCTCCTGCCCCACGTCACGCTGGTAGTGGTGTCACTCGTTCCCATCGGGACGTGGACCACGCAACTGGTGCCTCCCGAGTACACCCTGGGGAACTACGCGGCGCTGGCGACGGAGCCCGAGCGGCTGCGACCGTTGATGAACTCCCTCTGGATGGCGGCGCTGGCTACGGGGGCGGCGATCGGTATCGCGCTGTGGGCCGGGCGTCTCGTGGTGCAGCGCAGGGCGGCGCTGCGTGGCGTGATCGAGACGCTGCTGTCGGTTCCCTGGGCGGTGCCTGGCACCGTGCTCGCCCTTGCGCTGGCCACCGCGTTCTCGGTGTTCGCTCCCTGGGTGCTGCGCTGGGTGTTCGTGGGAACGGTGGTCATTCTCCCGCTGGCGTACCTGGTACGCAACATCCCGATCGCCGCGGGGTCGGTGCTGGCCGGGTTCCGCCAGCTCGATCCCTCGCTCGATGAGGCGGCCGCTTCGCTCGGGGCCGGCCGGTGGCGCACCCTGCGGCAGGTGACGATTCCGTTGCTGCGACCCGCGATCCTGGCGGGCGGCGCGCTCGCCTTCGCCACCGCGCTGGGTGACTTCGTCACCTCCATCGTGCTGTACACCTACGAAACCCGACCTATCTCGATCGAGATCCTCTCGGCGCTACGCGCGTTCGACGTGGGGACCGCCGCCGCGTACGGTGTAGTGCTCATGCTCTTCTCCGCGACGGCGATGGTCGTGGGGACTCGCCGATGAAGCGGCTCTGGGTCCTCCTCGCCACGGCCTTCGTGGACATGCTCGGGTTCGCGATGGTGTTCCCGCTGCTCCCGCTGTACGCCCTGCGTCTGGATGCGGCGGAGTGGGTCATTGGGTGGATGATCGCCAGCTTCTCCATCTCCCAACTGGCGTCCTCCCCCCTGTGGGGGCGCACGTCCGATCGTTTCGGGAGGCGCTTTGCGATCCTGGTGGGGCTCGGCATGTCGGCGGTGGCCTTCACCATCTTCGGGTTCGCCGTG
>JBDGXT010000222.1:0-3407 GCA_039584455.1 Gemmatimonadota bacterium | reverse complement strand
GAATGGTGTTCAGGCTGGCGTGGGTGCCGTATTCGGGGCCGGGCTGACGTCCGCCGTGGCGTTCTGGGGAACGATGGCGTTATCGATCCCGGACTTCTCGCGCTATGCCCGCAGGCAGCGGGATCAAGTCCTCGGTCAGGCTATGGGGCTCCCTCCGACGATGGCCCTGTTCGCGTTCATCGGCGCGGCCGTGACCAGTGCCACAGCAGTGATCTTCGGCACCCGAATCGCAGACCCGATCGAGCTCCTTTCGCGCGTCGGGGGGCCAATCACCGTCGTAATCGCGATGCTCGGCCTTGCCGTCGCAACGCTCACGACGAACATCGCGGCAAACGTAGTGGCACCGGCCAACGGGTTCAGCAACGTCGCACCCCGCCGTGTTTCGTTCAAGACCGGCGTCGTCATCACCGCGGTGATCGGTATACTCATGCTCCCCTGGCGGCTGTATAACGACGCGGCCGCCTACATCTTCACCTGGCTGATCGGATACGGCGCCCTGCTGGGACCGGTAGCGGGCATCATGATCGCCGATTACTTCGTGTTGCGGCGGGGCATCTTGGATCTGGACGGCCTGTACCGGCGCGGCGGCCCGTACGAGTACAGCAGCGGTGTGAACTGGATCGCCATGGCGGCACTGGCGCTGGGCATAGCACCGAACCTGCCGGGGTTCCTAGCGGCCCTGGGGGTCATTGAGGGCTCGCCTCTCTTCACTGGCATATACAACTGGGCCTGGTTCGTGGGATTCGTGGTTTCGGGCGGAGTGTACCTAGCAGGCATGCGCGCGTTCGCAGGATCGGGATATGCCGAGCCTTAGTCTGGAGCAACTCGAGCGAAACTTCGCCGACATCGCCCCGCCGTTGACACCCGACGCGGCGTTGCTCGAGGCCACCAAGTGCCTGTTCTGCTACGATGCCCCGTGCACCCAGGCCTGCCCCACCCACATCGACGTACCGGCGTTCATCAAGAAGATCGCGACGGGCAACCTGAAGGGATCCGCGCGGGTAATCCTCGACGCGAACCCGATGGGCCACTCCTGTGCCCGAGCCTGCCCGGTGGAGGTCTTGTGCGAGGGTGCGTGCGTGTTGAACGTGCGCGACGAGCAACCCATCAAGATCGCGCTGCTGCAGCGCCACGCCACCGACTACGCGCTAGAGAACGACCTCACGCTGTTCCAGCCCGGAGCGCCCACCGGCAAGACGGTCGCAATCGTGGGTGCGGGTCCGGCGGGGCTTTCGTGCGCCCAGGACCTCAGGCGCTGGGGCTACGCGGTCACCATGTTCGAGGCCAAGGAGCAGCCCGGTGGGTTGAACACCTACGGGATCGCGGAATACAAGATGCGGCCTGCCACGGCGCTCGCCGAGGTGCAGATGATCCTGGATCTCGGGGTCGAGCTCCGTACCGGTGTCGTAGTCGGGCGCGATATTGCCTTCGATCAACTCGAGCAAGACTTCGACGCCGTGTTCGTAGGCGTCGGGCTCGGTGCCACGCGGCGACTCGACATTCCGGGGGAGGATCTGCCCGGAGTGTACGAGGGTCTCGCCTTCATCGAGCACCTGAAAACGCATGCCTACTCAGATACCGAGGTCGGCCGCCATGTCACGGTGATCGGGGCGGGCAACACCGCCATCGATGCGGTGACCCAAGCGAAACGCCTGGGGGCGGAGCGCGCCACGATCGTCTATCGCAGAGGGCAGGAAGACATGCCCGCCTTCGACTATGAGTACGAGTTGGCCAAGCGGGACGGTTGCGAGTTCCGGTTTTACACCGCACCCAGGCGCGTGGTGGGTACCGACAGGGTGACGGGTATCGAATGCATCCGCACAGAGCCGGGCGATCCCGGTACCGACGGGCGACGCCGCCCGGTCGATGTCCCAGGGAGCACGCACTTGATCGAGTGCGATATGGTGATCAAGGCGCTCGGGCAGGTTCCACGAGACGATTTCGCGCGCGCTGCGGGACTGACACTCGACGGCGGGCGGATCGTCAGCGCGAAACCGAACGTCGTCGTAGGCGGTGACTCCGCAAACGGCGGTGCGGAAATCGTCAACGCGGCAGCGGAGGGGAAGCAGGCAGCGGCAAGGATACACGATTACCTGGCAGTAGGGGAGCGGTAGAGGACAGTAAGGCTCCGCTTCCTTCCACCGTCCGGAGGACCTATGGCGGATCTACGCGTCAACTTCGCCGGCATTGACAGCCCCAACCCCTTCTGGCTGGCGTCCGGGCCTCCCACCAATACCTATGACCAGGTAGCCAGGGCGTTTGACGTTGGCTGGGGTGGCGCGGTGTGGAAGACGGTCGGCGAGCCGATCATTAACGTCTTCTCGCGCTACGGCTCCGTGGACGTCGGGCCGACTCGGATGATGGGCTTCAACAACATCGAGCTCATCACCGATCGCCCGGTGGAGGACAACCTCAAGGAGATCGCCGAGGTCAAGCGCGCCTATCCGAAGCACGCACTCATCGTATCGCTGATGGTGGAGTCGAAGCGCGAGGCCTGGCACGAGATGGTGCGGCGCACCGAAGACACCGGAGCCGATGGAATCGAGCTCAACTTCGGCTGCCCACACGGCATGAGCGAGCGGGGGATGGGCAGTGCGGTGGGACAGGTGCCCGACTACACTTGTCAGATCACGGAGTGGGTGAAGGAGGTGGCGACCACTCCGGTGATCGTGAAGCTCACCCCGAACGTCACCGACATCACCCACATCGCACGGGCCGCCGTGAAGGGCGGAGCCGATGCGCTCTCGCTCATCAACACGATCAACTCCGTCGTGGGAGTGGACCTCGACACCTTCGCGCCGCTGCCTTCCGTCGGCGGGAAGTCGAGCCACGGCGGTTACTGTGGCCCAGCGGTGAAGCCCATCGCCCTCCACCTCATCTCCGCCGTCGCCCGCGATCCCGAGGTGCGGATTCCCGTTTCGGGGATCGGCGGAATCACCACTTGGAGCGACGCTGCCGAGTTCATCGTGCTCGGCTCGGGCACCGTCCAGGTGTGCACCGCCGTAATGCACTATGGATTCCGTATCGTCGAGGATCTGATCGACGGGCTCGCGAACTGGATGGACGAAAAGGGCCATGGCACGCTGGACGAGATATGCGGTCGCGCCCTACCCAATGTCGTGAGCTGGGAAGACCTCGACCTCAATTACCACCTGGTCGCACGCATCGATCAGGCCAAGTGCATCCAGTGTGAGCTCTGCTGGGTGGCGTGTGAGGACGGGGCCCACCAGGCGATCCGTAGGGGTGAAAGGGGGAAGGCACGGAATGGGAAGGATGGCCCGGTGGTCGAGATCATCGAGGAGGCGTGTGTGGGCTGCAACCTCTGTGCCGCGGTCTGTCCCGTACAGGGATGCATCTCGATGGAGCGGGTGCCCAACGACTACACCGCGGTGACGTGGAAGGAGTAC
>JBDGXT010000221.1:0-3423 GCA_039584455.1 Gemmatimonadota bacterium | reverse complement strand
AGCGTATCCACGAACAGCACGTGCTCCCAGGTCGTGCCCCCGTCGGTCGTGCGGAACACGCCCCGCTCGCCGCTTGGCGCCCACAGGGTTCCCACAGCCCCGACGTAGGCCACGCCGGGGTCTGACGGATGTACGACGACGCGCCCGATGTGATGCGTCCCCTCGAGACCGAGGTGCGCCCAGGTACGGCCCGCATCGGTCGAGCGGTACACACCGTTCCCCCAGGAGGTGCTCTGGCGGTTGTTCTGCTCCCCCGTGCCCGCCCAGATCACGTCCGGGTCGGACGGCGCAATGGCCAGATCGCCGAACGTGCTCACCGCCTGGCCTTCGAAGATGGGCGTCCAGGTCGTCCCCTTGTTGGTGGACTTCCAGATCCCGCCCGAGGCGGTGGCCAGGTAGATGGTAGACGGATCGTGGGGCAGCGCCTCCACGTCGTGAATCCGGCCGCCCGTCACCGCGGGCCCGACGGAGCGAAAGCGCAGCTCCCGCAGCAGCTCGGAAGAGATCGGTGCTGCCTGCCCCGTGGCCGGCGTGGGGAGCGCCAGCAGCACAACGGTGCTCAGAACGGAGAGAGTCGCACACGACGTCCGCATCACCGCACCTCCCGAGTCATCATGTGAGCGTGGGTCTTGCGCGAAGGTATCCCCGGGGGAAGGACGTACGATAGGGTGACGTGGTGGGATCGGGAAGGATCTAGGGATGGGAACGGGGAACGGGAAGGGGGAAGGGTACGACACTGCCACCTTCGAGGCGTGCCAGGCAACCTCGTGGGAAGCCCGTCGTACCGTTCACTGTTCCCCCTTCCCCCTTCCCGGTTCTTCTACACTCCGGCTCCCGCCTCCCCTTCCCGGTACAGCCAGCCTCCGGCAAACGCCGCGACCTGCACCTCGACGAATGTCCAGACGAGGGCGATCACCCACATCGAGGCCGGGATGGCGTAGAAGCCGGTGGCCACATCCACGATCATCTGCCACACCCAGCCCAGCAGCCATACGGCCAGGCCCGCCATGAGCGCGGTCTTGGGTCCGGGACCCCAGCGGGGCCGGAACCCCGCGTAGATCCACACCAGGAGGATGCCGATCGCAAACCCTCCGAGGGTGAGGCTGCCCAACGCAGCCGCGCCGGGCTCCGGAAGGTTCAGTGTGGCAAACATCTCTTCGTAGGTGCTTCGGAAGATCCACTGCGAGAGCCACTCGAAGAGGTCGATAATAAGCCCTGCCACGAGCCCGCCCGCGATGACCCGTCCCGCGTTGATCTGTGCCATGGATGCCTCCCGCGCCGATCAGTCAGAGCCGCGCCTGCGCGCTGCCGGATGCTCGATAAGGGCTGAGGCGCCCCACGGTGTCAAGAGATCGCGAGATTTGCTATGTAAGGGAGTGCTCACGCTTATCTCTAACACTTTACATAACAATGACTTATATGGATGTCGCCAACGCCGGCGCGCCACCTTACCTTTCGTGTCCATCTCACCCCCGATACGATGCCCACCGGAACACTCGAAGCCATCTGGATCAAGCGCGCCAAACGGGGCCCGATGGACCCCACCAATCAGGCCACGCTTCAGGCTGGTTACGGCATCGTGGGCAACGCCGACTGGGGCGGCAGACGGCAGGTCACGATCCTCCGACGTGAGACCTGGGAGCGGATCGTCGAACGGCTCGGGACGTCGGTGGAGCCCACGGCCCGGCGGGCGAATCTGCTGGTGAGCGGCATCGAGCTGGCCGACACGCGGGGCCGCGTCCTGCAGGTTGGCCGCTGCCGTATTCGGATCGGGGGTGAAACCAAGCCGTGTGAGCGGATGGACGAGTCCTGTCCTGGGCTGCGCGAGGCGATGGTCCCCATGTGGGGTGGCGGAGCCTACGGGGAGGTGCTGGACGACGCCGAGATTCTGGTCGGAGACACGGTGGCCTGGCTCGGCACCGAGACCGAGGAGGGATCATGAAGAAGTCAGACGCCGAGTGGCGCGAGCAGCTCACTCCGGAGCAATACCGCGTCGCCCGACAGAAGGGCACCGAGCCCGCGTTCACCGGTGAGTACGTGGATTGCAAGACCGACGGTATCTATCGGTGTAGCTGCTGCGACCAGCCGCTCTTCAGTTCGGACACCAAGTTCGATTCCCGAACGGGATGGCCAAGCTTCTCGGCACCGCAGTCACCGGACGCGGTGCGCAGCGAGCCCGACGACACCCTGGGCATGCGGCGGACCGAGGTGCTGTGTGCCCATTGCGACGCGCACCTGGGGCACGTGTTCGACGACGGGCCGGCACCGAACGGGATGCGCTACTGCATCAACTCGGTCAGCCTTAGGCTCGAACCCGAGTCGCCATGAGCCGCGGGTCCGCCGGACGAGCCGGCGCCGCGCGGAGGCGTGGCGACGTCGACCGCAACTCACACTAGGCAATGCTCGTCTACACTGACAGTATCGACTTCGCGGTACGGCTGCTTCGTTGCGATGCCGCCGGGTGGGCCTCCCTCGAGCTCGGGCAGGCACCCGCAGCGCGGGAACTGCATCGGCATCTGTTCTCTGGCCGGCCGGTCTGGCACGCGGAGCTGCCCAGTGCACTACGCTGGAGCGACCTGTTCCTGGTTGCAGAGGCGCCCCGCTCCCAGTTTGACCTCCTGGTTGCCCTGAGCGGCCGGGAGAGCGCGCTCCCCGACGGTTGCCTCTGCCTCGCCGATACTGGACGCGACTTCCATGGATTCAAGGGTCGCCATTGGTCGACCGCTCCTGGGAACATCCACCTGTCCGCTTACCTTGCCCCGGCGCAACCCGTCATACCGTCCGGAACGGCCTTCATGGTACTCGCCACGGTCTCGCTGGTCGACGCGATAGACGCGGCCTCGGGCCTCGAGGGCAAGAGCGCCATCAAGTGGCCCAATGACATCCTGGTGGACGGGGCCAAGGTGGGAGGTGTCCTGGCCCATACCCAGAGCCGGGGCGATCGAGTCACGGCCGCGGTAGTGGGCATCGGATTGAACGTGGAAACCTCGCCGGCGGTGGAGCCCACGCCATTCGTTCCACGGGTGAGCTCGCTGCGGGACATCGCGCCGGGCCAGGAGGTTCTTTCACAGGGCGACGCCTTCGCGCGACTCAGCGAGGCCCTCGACCGGAACTACGAGCTTCTTATGCGCGGCGGTTACGACCGGCTGCTGGAACGCTACCGCGCGCGATCCGTGGTGGTCGGCCGGCGCGTGGCTGTCTGCACGGAGCAATCGGGAGCTGGTCCGCAGGTGATCGCCGAGGGCGTCGTGACTCGCCTGGGCGATCACCTCGAATTGTATCTGGAGGGCCAGGAGCGGCCATTCACCAAGGGCAGGCTGATGCTGAGCGAAGGGTAGCGGCGGGACCCCGCCCCACACGTGCCAGCGGTTGCGCAGCTGGGCGTTGCAGCGTCTATTCCAGAGGAGCCGCAGCGGCCCCGAT
>JBDGXT010000220.1:0-3691 GCA_039584455.1 Gemmatimonadota bacterium | reverse complement strand
CGGTCGAGCTGCGTGAAATACAGGAAGCGGCCGTCGGGGGACAGGTCGAGTCCCGTCGTGCGCCAGGGATCGACGCCGATGACGGCGAGCGTGCGCGCCTCGCGGCTCGTGAAGTCGTAGCGAACGAGGTTGATCACCACGTCGGCTGTGGCCCGGGCGGCGAAGATCACGCCTCCGTCATCGAGCACCCAATTGCCGGCCGGATTGTACGACAGGCTGTCAACCACGAGCTCCGCCTCGCCGCCGCCGAGGGGCATGCGCCACAGCCCGTGCATCTCCCACCTCGTGAAGTACAGCTGTCGGTCCGGACCCTCGACGGCTTCGTATCCGCCGGTTCGGGTGACGGGGATCGCGGCGCCCGAGTCCGCGGGCATCCGCCAGATCTCCCAATCGCCGCTGCGCTCCGACGCGAAGTAGATCCAGCGATCGTCGGCAGACCAGCTAGGTAGCTGATCCCCCGAGGCGTGCGTCGTGCGCGAGGCGACGCTCCTCGTCGCCAACTCGAGTACGTACACGTCCCGATTCCCATCGAGTTCGGTGCTGAACGCGATTCGTGAGCCGTCGTGGGACCACTGCAGAGGGCCAATGCGATGCGCTCCTAGCGTGGTAAGCTGCGCGGCGTCGCGCCCATCGGCATCGCTCAGCCATAGCTCGACAGTCCCCGTGCGGTCCGAGACGAACGCGAGCTGCGTGCCGTCGGGTGAGAGCCGTGGTCGGTAATCGGCGCGCGTCGACGCGACGAGCTGGATGGGGTCGGTGAGCGCGTGCGAGCGGCGCTCGATCGCGTAGCGCCAGATGTTTCGCTCCGCCACGACCGCCGTGTACGCCAGCGCACCGGACACCGGATCCACGTCGAGCATGTAGGGAGGGAGCTCGCCTCCCGCGACCCACGTGGGCTCACCACCGACCCGGGGCATCCGCCAGATCCCGTGCGACGAGCCCCACCGTCCGGAGAACAGGATGCTGCGACCGTCGGGTGCCCAATCGACGCCGTAGACGTTCGCGTCGTCCGGGCCGAGGCACCGCACTTCGCCGGACTCGAGGTCGAGCGTCGCGAGCTTGGCACTCCCGGTGCGCGTCCATCGGGCAAAGGCCAGCAGGCGACCGTCCGGGGAGAAGGCGGGGAAGTTGTCGCCGGCCGTGGAGTCGGGTGGCGTGGTGAGCCGTGTGACGCCGTGCCCGTTGAGCGAGACCCTGAACAGCGCCGCCGCAGCGCGCGGCTCGGGCGTGATCGCGGCCACGATCCAGGTTCCGTCGGGCGACCATCGTAGCTTCTCGATCATCCCGCTGCACGGCGCGAGCTCTGTGGTCGGGCCACCAGAGAGGTCCACGACGCGAATCGAGCATTCCATAGGCTCGAGCGAGTGCCGCACGAAGGCGATGCGGGAACCATCGGGAGACCACGTGGGGCTGAACGCCGGTCCCTCTGCGACCCGCTCTGGCGTGCCCGGAGCTCGGACGGTCGTGACGAAAACGTCGTGCCGTTCGCGGTCCGGCCCGTGCCAGGTGTACACGATGCGCCGGCCGTCTGGTGAGAACTCCGGGGTCACTTCGATCCCGGGCGCGCTCAGCAGGGGCCGTGGCTGCGCCGGCGGCTCTGCTCCGCCGCTGCGGAGCAAGGTCGCGGCGCCCACCACCGCGATGAGGAGCACGACCGCGCCGGCCGCCATCGCAAGTGCCAAGATGGAACGGGCTGCCCGCTGGTCGGAATCCTGCTCGGTGGTCTCCCGGGGTCGAACCGGCGCGATCAGGCGATAACCGACCGTGGGAATGGTCTCGATGTAGGCCGGCGCCTTGGGGTCATCACCCAGGGCCTTGCGTAGGTCGGAGATCGCGCGGGAGAGCAGATCGTCGGTCGCGAACTCCACTCCCCAGACCTGGAGAACGATGTCATCGCGCGACAGGACCTTCCCGCCGGCATTCACCAACGCCAGCAGGACATGCATTGCCTTGGGCTGCACACGGACGAGTCCCCTCGCACCCTCGAGCCGATGCAACGAGGGCTGCACCAACACCGGACCCAACCGAAAGTCGTCGCGCGGTGTCATGGCTTCCCGGCAGATGTAGAGGGATCGGGTTGCCTGCCTCCTCCTTTTATTAGACCACTGGGCCGCGGCAAGAGTTGCAGCGGTTGCGCGCGCAATTGTAAGGAAACGTCACGGTGTGTTTCACAATGCAGTCGGCAAGTGTGTTGCCGAGGCGCTGACCACTTCTGCGGACAATTCCCGACTGTCCAGTTTGCCTTTCAGAAAAACCTCAGGTGTTCCTCACCGGTAATCCACCGGTCTCGCACCGTGATGCTCCTATCCTTGCCTCGCTGCGTACGTCGCAGCGTCTCACGCATAACCACCATTAAGGAGGTGGCGTCATGAAATCAGGTTTCGTGCGAGGCCTGTTGGATCGGGCCTCGGTCGGGCGGCATCGCCTCGGCGGCCTCCTGGCCGCGGCGGTCCTCCTGCTGGCCGCAGCTCCGGCTGCCCAGGCTCAGATGACCATCACCGGCACGGTGACGGACGAGGCTGGGTTCCCGGTGGACGTGGCACAGGTCCTGATCCAGAGCTTGCAGCTGGCCACCACGACGGGCGAGGACGGCACGTATCAGCTGTTCGTGCCGGCAGCCCGCATGGCCGGCCAGACCAGCGTGGAGCTCGTCGCTCGCCGGATCGGTCTACGGGCGCAGACCGTGAACGTAGCCCTCGTACCCGGTGGCGCGCTGACACAGAACTTCACGCTCGCCGCAGACCCGTTCCTCCTGGAGGCGGTCGTCGTGACCGGCCAGGGGTTGCGGGAGGAGCGTGCGAAGCTCGCCACGACGATCAGTTCGATTCGCGCCGAGGACATTACAGAGTCCAAGGCCGAGACGAACCTGATCGCCGCAATGGCTGGGAAGGCGCCCAACGTCGAGATCACGAGCTCCACGGGCGACCCGGGTGGCGGAGCGTACATCCGGATTCGCGGCTCCAAGTCGATCAACGGTGGCACGCAGCCACTGATCGTGGTAGACGGCGTGATGGTGACCAACGAGTCGTACTCGGTCGAGGGGTCGGGCTCGGTGGAAGTGGGCCAGGGCAGCCTGTGGGGTGTGGCGACCCAGAACCGGCTGGCCGACATCAACCCCGATGACATCGAGAGCATCGAGATCCTGAAGGGGGCGGCGGCGGCCGGGCTGTACGGGTCGCGTGCCACCAACGGCGTTGTGATGATCACGACCAAGTCGGGGCAGCGGAACTCCACGCAGGTGACGCTGCGCACCACCCTGGGATTCGACCAGGTCAACCGGCTGCCCACCCTGCAGACCGGTTGGGGGGGGTATGTCGATCTGTCCGACCTGACCAGCAACATCTCACCGACGTCGTCGGTGAGTTGGGGTCCGGCACTGGCTGCGGGCACGCCGACCTTTGACCACGCCAACGAGCTGTTCAGCACGGGGGTCCGCTCGGACAACTCGCTGAGCCTCGCGGGCGGGACGGATCGCACCACGTACTTCCTTTCGCTGGGCTAACTGTACCACGACGGCGCCATCGAGGGCAACTCGAAGTACAAGCGGTTCACGTCGCGGCTCAAGGGCGCGCACGACTTCCTCGATAACCTCAACATCGAGGGGAACTTCGCGTACACGACCAGCGATGGCGACCTGGTGCAGCAGGGCTCGAACATCAGCGGCTTGCTGCTAGGTGGGCTCCGCACGCCG
>JBDGXT010000219.1:0-3429 GCA_039584455.1 Gemmatimonadota bacterium | reverse complement strand
GTTCCAGGACCGCTCAGACGCGCCCATCGCCAACAGCCAGCAGGAGGTGAGCGCGCGGGTCGAGCGACTGCTGGGGATGACCCGCGACGAGTTCTTCAACACGTACTTCACCGGGCAGAAAGAGCTCGCCGTGATGGCGGCCATGGGCGCCACGGACCGGGCTCGGTTCCTGTCGCGTGTCCTGGGGTACGAGAAGTTGCGGCTCGCACAGGATCGGTTGCGGGACGCGCGCTCGGGGCTGCGCGGCGAGCTGGCCGGACTGGAGCGCGGTCTGGCGGATGCGGAGGCGCTCGAGGCCGAGCGGGCGCAGGCGCTGCAACGCACCAGTGAGGCGGAGGGTGCGGTGGCGCGTGCCGTGGAGGACCGCGCGACCGCCGTCAAGGCGCTGGACGAAGAGGGACCGGCATGGACCCGCATGGTAGAGGTGCGCGAGACGGCCCTCGCGCTCGACGGGGAGCGACGGGTGGCCGAGCGAGACGTCGGCGAAGCACGGCGAGAGTTCGAGCGTCTGGACAAGGAGCTGGCTGAGGCCCTGGCAGCGCGCGGGAAGCTCGACGAGCTGCGGGAGCCGCTGCAGGAGGTGCCGCCGCTGCGGGACGAGCTGGAACGCCTGGAGCACGAAGCGCAAAGCGCCGGGAAGCGGCGCTCGTTGACGGGGCAGTTGAGCGAGTTGGGGGAGCAGATTGAGCGCGTGCGCGAGCGGCGTGGGCAGATGGGGGACGTCGCGCAGGCGCTTGCGGTTGCTCAAGAGGCCCTCGAGGAGGCGCGGCGCCGTCTCGAGCAGGCGGAGGCGGAGCAGGAAAAGGCCCGCACTGCCTGGGTGCGCGACCGGCAGGATGCCGAAACGACTCGCTCAAACCTGCGCGATCAGTACCTCGACCATCAACGACACCGGCACAGCGTACTGGACGCGGGTGAAGGCGGCGAGTGCCCCATCTGCAAACGCCCGCTGGGCGATGTGTACCAGGACGTGTTGGGAACGTTGGACCGGCAGATGGAGGAGATCGAGGTCAAGGGGAAGTTCTTTCGCCAGCGCATCGACCAACTGAAGGAGTCGCCTGCTGCGGTGCGGGACGCCGAGGAGCAGGCCGAGCAGGCCGCCGATCGTGTGGAGCAGGCCGTGCAGGAAGTGGCACGCTGTGAGGACCGGGTGCGCGAGGCGAACGAGTCCGAGGGGGAAGTCGCGCGACTCAACCAGCGCCAGGCGGAGTTGCAGAAGGAAGTGGCCGGCCTGCCCGATGCCTACGATGCCGCGCGACACGACGCGGTGCGCGAACGCCTGCGGGAGTTGGAGCCCACGCTCAAGCTCGCCACGCAGCTCGAGACCAAGGCGACGCACGCGGAGCAGCTCGTCTCGGAGGCGGAGGCGGCCGAGAAGACCCTGTCGGAGCGGGAGGCACGCGTCAAGCAATTGGAGGCGGCCATTGCCGATCTCGGGTATGAAGAGGAGGCCTACGCGAAAGCGCGGGAGCGGTACGAAGGAGCCGAGGCGGCGTTGCGTGACGCGGAACTCCACCTGGCATCGGTCGGGGGTGACCTGAAGGCGGCGCGCACCGCGCTGGACGGCGCCGAGCGACACCTGCGCGAGCGGGAGAAACGGGCGGTGCGCATGGGCGAGATCGAGGGTGAGCTCAAGCTGCACGACGAGCTCGACCGCGCGTTGCACGATCTGCGGCTCGAGCTCAACACCGCGATGCGCCCGGAACTGGCCGAGCGTGCCTCGGAGTTCCTCGCGGGGCTGACCGATGGACGGTACGGCGAATTGGAGTTGGACGAGCAGTACCAGGTGCTGGTGGTTGAGGACGGAGTGACCAAGCCGGTGATCTCCGGTGGCGAGGAGGATCTCACGCACCTGGTGTTGCGCCTCGCCATCAGTCAGATGGTCGCGGAGCGCGCCGGTCAACCGCTCTCGCTGCTGGTGCTGGACGAGATCTTTGGGAGCCTCGACGAGCATCGGCGCCACAACGTCGTGCAGCTGTTGCGCGGCTTGGCGGACCGCTTCCCACAAGTGGTCCTCATCACACACATTGAGTCGGTGCGGGACGGCGTCGACCGAGTGTTGCGTGTGGAGCTGGACGAACAGCGAGGAGCCGCTGTGGTGAGTGAGGACCAGGTGAGCTTCGACGGTGAGCATGTTGCGGCCTGAGCGATCGCTCGTGGGGCCGAGGCCGGCGACCGTGGACGACGTGGACGCGCTCAACCGCGTGTTCTCGGAAGCGTTCACCGACCGCTACCGTCGAGACGGCTTGGTCGGCGTGCGGGTCCCCAGACTGCACGAGGATATCTGGCGCTACGCGATCGACGACGCTGGCAAGGGGGCCATGCTGTGGTGCGACGAGCACAATGAGGTCGCGGCGTTCAACATCGCTCATCGCTCCGGGGCTGAGGGGTGGATGGGGCCCCTGGCGGTGCGCACTGACCGACAGGGCCTAGGGGCGGGCCGCGTGATCGTTGAGACCGCCATGACGTGGCTGCGCGAGCGTGGCGTTTCTACGCTCGGGCTCGAGACGATGCCCCGCACGGTGGAGAACATCGGATTCTATGGGCGGCTCGGCTTTCTTCCCGGCCACCTCACGGTCACGATGACCGGCGAGGCGTCGCGCCGTCGAGTGGGCGGCGAGTATCATCGCCTTGGGTCCGTGGAGGGCAGCAAGGGCCGAGAGCTGGTGGAACGCTGCCGCGTGCGTCTCGGCCGCTCTGCGCTGGGTTACGACTTCAGTCGCGAGATCGAGCTGACGGCCGAGATCGGCATCGGCGACACCGTGGTCATCGAGGGAGATAATGACATTGCGGGATTCGCCCTCTGGCACTCGGCGCCGCTGGCCGAGAGTCGCCAGCCCGAAGAGTTGCGGGTGTTGAAGCTGTTCGCCGATTCGGAGGAGGCGTTTGCGCGACTGCTCGTGGTCTTGGAGGCCTGCGCCGCGACAGAGCACATCCGCCGCGTGGCCATCCGCTGCCAGACGGCGTACGGGGGCGCGTATCAGGCGCTGCTGGCGCGCGGGTACCGCGTGCGTTGGACCGACCTGCGGATGACGTTGGAGCGGTTCGCGGAAGCCAAGCCGCCGAAGGGCGAGGTCGTGTTCTCGAACTGGGAGATCTAGCGGCTCAGCGCTTCCCCACGACGATTCCCCGAGCAACGAGCAGACACCCCAGCGCGAGGGGAACGTGTACCCACCCGCTGGGAATGGCTGCCACGAAGACGAGCAGGACCCACGCGATCAGCAGCAGGAGTGCCGCAGCGAGTTCCAGATTCATTCCGACCTCGATCCCGGAGTTTGTTTCTTGACGGTCCCCGAACCCACCTCTATTATAGGTCTGCAATCGCGGGAGCGAAGAGCTGTATTATTGAGCCAACAAGCTCGACCACGCGCCCATTTGCTGCGGCCGATGGCACGCCCCCGAGGGGAAGGCAGACGCCGTGGCGCGGGT
>JBDGXT010000024.1:0-12379 GCA_039584455.1 Gemmatimonadota bacterium | reverse complement strand
AACACGATCCCGATGTCCTGCGCTACTGACTCCAACCGGAACCCCGCCGTATCGGGCCCGATGTGCGTGGACGAGTCGGCGCGCCGTCCCAGCAGCGAAACGGCGGCGAGCGTTCCCAGGAAGACGACGGCGACGACGATGCGGCGACCCGACCAGTAGTGCATGAGCAGTGCCATCCTGCGCGTCCGAGGAGCGAAAACGAAGCGGCACCCTGACCGCGGCCGGGGTGCCCGCCACACCAATGCCGCAATATCGAAGCGCCCCCGATGCGGAGCAAGGCGGATCGCAGGGCGGGGGTGGCGGCGACCGCCGGCGAGCGCCAGAATAGGTGGCGATTCAGCATCCCGCACGCAGACGTGGGCCGCCGTGTCCCTTGCTGCGGATCTCCTGGACTGGCGAGTGGGACACCGCTTCAGTGAGGACGTGGGCATTCCCGTCGCCGCGGGACTCATCGTGGGTGAGGCGCTGGTTGGGGTAGGCTTCGCGCTCTACTACGTGATTTCCGGCGGCCTGGCCGGCTGAGGGGAGGGAGCATGAAGAATGCTGGTTACGTGTTGATCGTACTCGGCTTCCTGATGGGTGCCCTGGCCGCCGTGGTGGACGAGATCGACGTGGCCTGGGGGACCTTCGCGATCGCCCTGGCCGTGGGTGCCGTCGGTGTGACGTCGGTGCGGCTGGCCACGCGCCAGGAGGCGCGCGCCGAGGGCAAGCTCACTCTCAGCATGCAGACGCTGGGCGAGAGCCTGCGCAACGTCGTGCAGAAGATCACGACGCTCGACCGGCAGAAGGAATCGCTCGATCCCTACGAGGCACGAATGCACATCGACGAGCTGTTTCCGGACGATCTCAACGCGTTCGTCGAGGCACGGGAGAGCATCGCACACGTGCATGGGTTGCAGGCCTATGCCGATGTCATGAACCGCTTCGCGGCGGGGGAACGCTACCTCAACCGCGTGTGGTCGGCATCGGCGGACGGGTACATTGATGAGGTCCGTACCTATCTGGGGAAGGCGGCGCATGAGTTCGGCGGCGCGCTGGAGGAGCTTGAGCGGCTGGAACAACGCGCCGCGTAAGCGGCGGACGCGCTCGGTGGGGCGCTGGGCGGCAGTCGTCGCGACCGCAGCCGTGGGATGGATCGGCTGTGGGGATCAGGCGCCCGAGGCTCCCGCCTCCATAACGGTCACGCCGTCTGCCACGCTGGTCACGAGCGTGGCGGAGACCGTCCGCTATCATGCCACGGTGCGGTTGCCGGACGGCACGGTGCAGTTCGGCGCTCCGGTGACCTGGAGCAGCAGTGATCCCGCGGTGGCCACAATCGATGCCAGCTCGGGCTTTGCGACGACCGTGAGCACCGGCGGTACCACGATCACTGCCACGGTGGGGTCCGTTTCGGGTGGGGCGGCCCTCGAGGTGTACGTCCCGCTCGACGTGGATTACGTCACCGGGCAGGCGTACTTCGGACGCGAGCAGTACGTAGAGTACCTGGCGGGAGACCTACCGATCGTTCTTTCCGCTCCCCACGGGGGCTACGAGGAGCCCGGAGAGATTCCCGACCGGACTTGGGGCAAGATCGCCCAGGACCGCCAGACGCAGGAGGTGGCACGAGCGATGCGCGAGGCCCTGCACGACCGTTTCGGCGGTTGGCCGCACGTGGTGCTCTCACACCTGCACCGCGTCAAGCTGGATCCCAACCGCGAGATCGGGGAGGCGGCACAGGAGAATCCGTTTGCCGAATGGGCGTGGGGCGAGTTCCATCAGTTCTTGGAGGATGCCGGCGACGCCGTCGCTCGGCAGCACGGTCGCGGCCTGTACATCGATCTGCACGGCCACAGCCACGCGATTGCACGGTTGGAGCTGGGCTATCTGCTGAGCTCGGATGACCTGGAGCAGACGGACCAGGTGCTGGTGGGCGCGGTGTACATCACCAAAAGTAGCCTCCGCACGCTGGCTGAAGAATGCGATTCGAGCTTTGTAGCGCTGCTGCGCGGACCCTCCAGCCTCGGCGGGCTGCTTGTGCAGCGCGGCTTTCCGGCGGTGCCCAGTCCGGCAGCGCCCGATCCCGGAGGGGCCGACTACTTCAGCGGTGGGTACGACGTCCGCCGGCACGGCTCGCGGGATGGCGGTCCCGTCTCCGCCGTGCAGATCGAGATGCACTACGAGGGAGTGCGGGACACCGAATCCGCCCGGGCCACGTTCGCGGTGGAGCTGGCCGGTGCGCTCGAGACGTACTTCGACGTGCACTTTGGCCAGCCGCTGCGCGGCGGCGCCACGGTGGCGGCGGACTCCCCAGGATGGCGAGAGTGACGAGGATCATGACAGGTATGACTGTGGTGGTGCAGCAGCCCGCCGACACGACCGGCGTGGCGCAATCGATCATCGACTGGCTGAGTGAGCCCACAATGACCTCGGAGATAGCGAGCTTCCTGATCGTTCTGCTCGCCGCCTACGCGGTCGACAAGGTGGCGCACCGACTCATCCCTTCGCTGGTCTCGCGGCTGGTGAAGGGTACCCGCTTCCGCTGGGACGATGTGCTGCACGAGCGCAAGGTGTTCGAGTGGCTCTCGCATATCGTTGGGGCGCTGGTCGTGTACTACGGGGTGCAGCTCCTCCCCTCGGTGAGCCCGGCGTTCACGGTGCTCGTCCAGCGCGCGGCAATGGCCGTGATGGTCCTGATCGGCCTCGCGGCGGCTGGCGCCTTCCTCTCCGCCGTAAGCGACCTCTATTCCCAGACGCCCGCCGCCCGGAACCGGCCCATCAAAGGCTACCTCCAGGTGGTGAAGATCATCATGTACGTGCTGGGCGCCGTGGTGATCGTCGCGACGCTGCTGGGCCGCTCCCCCCTGGTGATGTTGGGCGGGTTCGGAGCGATGACGGCGGTGCTGCTCCTGGTGTTCCGCGACACCATCCTGTCGTTCGTGGCGAGCCTGCAGATCAGCAGCTACGACATGGTGCGGGAAGGCGACTGGATCGAGATCCCCTCTTTGGGGGTGGACGGCGACGTGCTCGACATCTCCCTCCACACCATCAAGGTGCAGAATTGGGACAAGACGATCGCGACCGTCCCCACGCACAAGCTCATCGAGGGCTCCTTCAAGAACTGGCGGGGTATGTCGGACTCCGGAGGCCGCCGCATCAAGCGGTCTGTGTACGTGGACATGAACACCATCCGGTTCCTGGAGGAGGCGGACATCGAGCGGTTCGAGCGGTTTGCCTTGCTGGCGGATTACATGCGCGCGAAGCACGATGAGCTCGCTGCAGACACAGAGGAACGCCCGGCGGATCCGGAACTCATCGCAAACGCCAGGCGTCTCACCAACATCGGGACGTTCCGGGCCTACATCGCCAACTACCTGCGGCAGCATCGGAAGATCCACCGGGGAATGACGCTCATGGTGCGACAGCTGAATCCCACGCCCGACGGGCTGCCCCTCGAGATCTACGCGTTCTCCAACGACACCGACTGGATCGCGTACGAGGGGATTCAGTCGGACATCTTCGACCACATTCTAGCCATCGCGCCCGAGTTCGACCTGCGGGTGTTCCAGCACCCGGCGGGGCGGGACTTCGAGGCGGCCCTCGGGCGGTCGCGCTGAGCGATGGGAGCGCGATGATGAGGGTTCGGAGGGGTGCCGCTGCGGCCGCCGTAGCGTGGCTACTCGGCTGCGGCACCGGCTCTCCCGTGTTGGTGACCGAGCCCGCCCCGGAGCCGGGCTTGGAAGACGTGGAGGTCGCGCTCTATCTGATCGGCGACGCCGGTGCGCCCAAGCCCGATGACCAGGTCTTGGCCGCGCTCGAGGCGGACATCGGGCGGTACCCGGAGCGGAGCACGGTGGTGTTCCTGGGAGACAACCTCTATCCCAAGGGCATGCCCGACAGTGCGGCGCTCAACCGTGCCGAGTCCGAGCGGCGGCTCCAGGAGCAGATCGACGCGGTGCTCGACGCCGGCGGCCGTGCCGTGTTCGTGCCGGGGAATCACGACTGGGTGCGTGGTGGTGCCGACGGGTGGAACGCCCTTCGGCGACAGCAGAAGTACATCGAGGCGCAGGGCTCGCCGGACGTCGTGCTGCTGCCGCGCGGCGGCTGCCCCGGTCCGGATGTCCTTGACCTGGGTGGGCGACTCCGGGTGGTGCTCGTGGACACCCAGTGGTGGCTGCACAAGCACGCCAAACCGGAGCCCCCGACGTCGCAGTGTGGCGCCGACACCTACGCAGAGGTCACCGATTCCCTCCGCGCCGTGATTCGCTCCGCGGGCGATCGGTACGTCGCAGTCATGGCGCACCATCCGCTCGCGTCGGGCGGCAAGCACGGCGGGCACTTCGGCATTCTGGAGCACATCTTCCCGTTGCGTGAGCTCAAGTCGTGGCTCTGGCTGCCGCTGCCGATCATCGGGTCGGCGTACCCCGTGGCCCGCATGTCGGGCATCTCCACTCAGGACATACCGAGCGGCGCCTACCAGGAGATGCGTGACTCGCTGCACGCCGCATTTGCCGAGGGTCCGCCGCTGATCTACGCGGGAGGGCACGAGCACAACCTGCAGGTGCTCGACGGTGAGGTCGTGGAGCACATGCTGGTGAGCGGGGGCGGCTATTACGATCACCGGGACCGAGCAGTCTATTTGGAGCAAACGCGGTTTGCTTCGCCAGAGGGTGGCTTCATGCGGGTCGACGTGCTGAGGGACGGGCGCGCGCGGCTGGCCGTGTTCACGGTCGATGAAGAGGCCCATGCCACCGAAGCGTTCACGATGTGGCTCCACACCGGCGGAGGTTCGATGCAATGACGCACACGACACGTCGGATCCCGCTGATGCTGCTGGTCATGGCCGTGTTCGTTTCCCGGTCGCTCCCCGCGCAGGAGCCTGCCGCCGGGCAGCGTGGCCGTGATACCACGGTCGTGGCGGGCGCGCACTACGCCAAGCCGGGGATCTACCGCTTCTATTTCGGCAAGCAGTACCGTGATCTGTGGACTGCGCCCATTCGAGTGCCGCTCCTCGATCTGGACACCTTCGCGGGCGGTCTCACGCCCACCACGGCGGGCGGCGGGTTCCAGACCAAGTCACTGCGCTTCCGCGGCGCCGACGGGTACCAGTACGGCTTCCGCTCGGTGGACAAGGACGTGGACATCCTGCCGGAGAGCTTCGAGGGCACCTTCGTCGAGGACGTGGTCCAGGACCAGACCCACTCGGCCCACCCGGGTGCGCCCTCGATGCTGGCGCCGCTCATGGAGGGCGTGGGCATTCCGCACACCGAGCCCCGGCTGGTGGTGCTGCCCGACGATCCCAAGCTGGGCGAGCATCGCGAACGGTTCGCCGGCGCCCTGGGATACATCTCGCGCCGCGCCATCGTGGAGCCGGGGCTCCCAGGGTTTGCGGGAGCTGTCGAGATCATCGACGGAAACGAAATCTTCCAGCGGGTGCAGCGCGGCCCGGCCGACCGCGTGGATGCGCGAGCGTTCCTCTACGAGCGGCTGTTCGACCTGCTGATAGGTGACTGGGACCGGCACCGCGGCCAGTGGGGGTGGGCGCGTTTCGCCAACGAGCCGGTGACCAAGTGGCTGCCGATTCCGGAGGACCGAGACCAGGCGCTCGTGCGATTCGACGGGCTCGGGCTCAGTCTCACGCGGTACTACATGCCGCAGTTCGTAGAGTTCGGCGAGGACTACCCCAACATGGAGGGACTCACCTGGAACGGTCGCGAGCTGGACCGGCGGTTCTTGGTGGGGCTCGAGAAGGCCACATGGGATTCGGTGACGGCCGAGTTGAAGTTCCGCCTCACCGACTCCGTCATCGACGAGGCGGTGCGCGCCCTGCCGCCTGAGTACTATGCCCTCGACGGGGAGCGGCTGAGCCGCGCGCTCAGGGCGCGGCGCGACAAGCTGCACCAGGCGGCCGACCGGTTCTACCGCCTTCTCGCGGGTGCGGTGGACATCCATGCCACCGACCAGGCGGAGACCGTGATGCTCGACCGACACGAGGACGGCTCCGTGGAGGTCACCGTTACGAGCACGTTGCCCGAGTCGGGCCGAGCAACTGCCTATCTGCACCGCCGCTTCCATAAGGACGAGACGGAGGAGCTCCGCATCTTCCTGCACGGGGGCGACGACCGGGTGCTGGTGCGCGGCCAGGGATACGGGATCACGTTGCGCATCGTCGGCGGCGGCAGCGACGAGGTCGTCGATTCCTCGCGCGTGGGGATGGTCCACTTCTACGCGACCGGGGACGATCGGGTCGGCGGGCCCACGACGGTGGTGGTGGACCGGCGCACCTACACGACTCCTCCCAAGCGCTGGGAGACCGAGCTCCCGCCGCGCGACTGGGGACGGCGCTGGCAGGGCTCGTTCTGGCTCGCGGCCGGACCGGATATTGGTGTCTTCGTGGGCGGGGGCGCCAACGTCACACACTATGCGTTCCGGGCACTTCCCTACGGTTCGTGGGCGCAGGTGCGGGCCGGATACGCCACGGGCGCCAAGACCGGACGCCTGGATTTCGAGTTGGACACCTACTGGTCCAACTCGCGAGTCCATTTGCTCACCTACCTGCTGGCTTCCGGTGTCGAGACGCTGCGCTTCTTCGGCCTGGGCAACGAAACGGAGCTCACCCAGCCCGACGACTACTACCGGGTGAGCCAGCGGCAGGTCACGTTTGAGCAGTTGCTCGTCCTGCCCTTGGGAGGCAAGGCGGAGATCGGGATCGGGCCGCGGGTGGACTACTTCAACACGCGGGAGCAGCCGGGACGGATCATCGCCGACCTGACGCCCTATGGCTCAGGGCAGTTCGGCGAACTGGGCCTCGTCGGTGCCATCCGGCTGGACACCCGCGACCTGCCGTCCTGGCCCACGCGGGGCTGGTTCATCGACGTCGGTGGGAGCGTCTATCCCACGGTGTGGGACGTGGAGGAGACGTTCGGTGAGGCGCACGGCATCGTGCGCTCCTACCTGAGCGCGCCGTCGGCCCCGCTGCAACCGACGCTCGCGCTGCGCGCGGGCGGCAGGAAGGTGTGGGGACGCTTCCCGTTTCAGCAGGCTGCTTACATCGGTGATCAGGAGACGGTACGGCTCGGGCGCCAGCACCGCTTCGGTGGGGATGCAGCGGTGTGGGGCAACGCGGAAGTGAGGCTGAATCTCACCCGTCTGTTCCTGCTCCTCCCGGGACAGATGGGTCTCTTCGCCTTGGGTGACATCGGCCGGGTGTATCTGGACGGCGAGGAATCCAATCGGTGGCACTGGGCGGCCGGCGGCGGCATGTGGCTCTCCTTCGTGGGGCGCATGGCCACGACCACCCTGTCGGTGGCCGCCAGCGACGAGCGGGTCGGAGTGTACTTCGGGTCGGGCTTCGCATTCTAGCACAGCAATTGACCTCGCCGTGCTCCCAGGGTAGGAATCAGGGGGACTTGTGGAGGATGGGATGATGACCCGCCTGGCGCGCATCGCAGGAATCGGACACCACGTGCCTCCCGAGGTCGTAACCAACCACGACCTTGCGGAGCTGATGGACACCTCGGACGAGTGGATTCAGGAACGCACGGGCATTCGGGAGCGGCACTTCGCCGGCGACGACGTACGGTGTACTGACCTGGGTCTCGCAGCCACTCAGGCGGCGCTTCAAGATGCCGGCTGGGAGCCCAAGGACATCCAGTTCATCATCTTTGCGACGCTCTCCCCGGATCTCTACTTTCCCGGCAACTCGGTGTTGCTGCAGCGGGAGCTGGAGCTGCCCGGCGTCGGGTGCCTCGACGTGCGCAACCAGTGTACCGGCTTCGTGTACGCGATCTCGGTGGCCGATGCGTTCATCCGCATGGGGTTGTACGATCGCGTGCTCGTGGTCGGGGCCGAGAAACACTCTGCCGGTCTGCGGATGGACACCCAGGGACGCGATACGGCAGTGCTGTTCGGCGACGGCGGCGGCGCGGCGTGCCTCGAAGCGACCGACGGCACGGATGGGAGCCATCTCATATGGCACCACCTGCACGCCGACGGTCGCTTCGCAGAGGAGCTGTGCATCCTCAAGCCGGGGGCCGGCAGCAAGCCGTGGATCGCGAAGGAGATGATCGACGAGGGATCGGTCCACCCGTACATGAACGGACGAGAGGTGTTCAAGCACGCGGTGACGCGATTCCCCGAGGTGATCGTGGAGGCGCTGGATCGGGAGGGGTTCACCGGCGACGATGTGGATCTCGTGATTCCCCACCAGGCCAACGAACGCATCACGGAGGCCGTGCGGAAGCGCTTCAAGGGCGATCCCGAGAAGGTCTACAGCAACATCGCCAAGTACGGCAACACGACTGCGGCCAGCATCCCCATCGCCTTGAGTGAGGCCGTGGCCGAGGGAAGGATTGGGCGGGGCAGCCTGGTATGCCTCGTGGCCTTCGGCTCCGGGTTCACCTGGGGCGCGAATCTGCTGCGCTACTGATTCGTACAGAGCGGCTCGATGCGCCGCCGGCGTTCCTTCGGGAATGTCGGCGGCGTTGTCGTACTCGTGCCCGTGGTGCGATGGGGACGAGTTGGGGAACTCCGCCGTGAGCGGCGCGTTGCAGTAGACAAGATCTCCGACGTCGAGGACAGCCCGTGCTCCTTCCCAGACACATCATCTTTTTGGTTCCCCTCTTGGTGGTCGCCGCGGCGCGTCCGGTGCAGGGCGTGCAGCTCGAGGAGGCACCGCTGCTGGAGGAGCGGTTCGATGACGGGTGGGAGGAGCGCTGGAACGAGGAGCGGCTCGCGTGGCGCAGGACGCAGTACCGTGTGGTGGAGCAGGACGACGGCCTCGTGCTCCGGGCCGATAGCTGGCGCGCAGCGGCCGGACTGTGGGCCCGCGTGACGGTCGACGCCCCTACGTCGGGCCGCATCGCGTGGCGCTGGAAGATCGAGCGTCCGGTGCGCCGCACCGGCAGGGAGCGAGAGAAGCGGGGCGACGACTACGCGGCACGGGTCTTCGTCGTCTTCGGCGGGGCGTTTGCCGGACCCGACACGCGGGCGGTCTGCTATGTGTGGGCCCGGGACCTGCCGGTGGGCAGCGTGTTCGCCAGCCCGTATACGGAGAACGTCGCGATGATCGTGGTGGCGAGCGGCGACGACGGTGTGGGGGAGTGGGCCGGCGTCGAGCGGGACTTCATCTCCGACTACCGAGCATTCTTCGATGGCCTACCGGCAACGGTGTCGGGCGTGGCCGTCATGGTGGACACCGACAACACGTGGAGCGAGGCCCGCACCTTCTTCGATGACATCGTGCTGACCGCCCGTTGACGGCATCAGGCCAGCCTCTATCTTCGCCCAGGTGCGGTGGGTAGCCGCGCGCCGATCTCTGCGGAACAGGAAAGGTGGTGGGGTGATGGTCTCAGCCGTAGTGCTGCTCAACGTCGAGCGCAATCAGATCAATGAGGTGGCCGAGAGGTTGGCGGCGATCGAGGGGATATCAGAGGTCCACTCGGTGGCCGGCCGCTACGACCTGGTCGCGATTCTACGCGTGCGGACCAACGAAGAGCTGGCCGATCTGGTCACGGCGCAGATGCTCAAGCTCGAGAGTATCCAGAGCACGGAAACGCTCATTGCCTTCCGAGCGTACTCGCGCCACGACTTAGAGGCGGCGTTCTCGCTCGGGCCGACGGAGACCTAGTCGGGCTGGCGCCGCAACGAATCTTCGCGGGCCCGCCGCGCAGCGGCCGAGTCCGCCGCCTCCAGCGCTCCCCGCACGCCCTGCGCTCCTGGGAGACCCGACTCCCCGATGATGCTGTCGCGCTGACGCCGCGTGAGGGTGTCGGCGCTCGACGCTCCACCATCCCCACTGCCGCAGGCGGTCAACAGCATCACGGCCACCACTGCGATGATCCGCATGTCATCCTCCGGTGTGTGTCTCGGCCTGGAAACGATAGAGGGTCGCGGCACCGCCGTATGTGAGCGCCGCCACGCCCAGGACGAGCGGTGAGCCCCACTCCAGTGCGACCAGTGCGGCGATCGGGGCGGCCACGACCGACGCAAAGCCGTTGGCGGCCCAGGCCCACGCGACGCGCTCGGGACGTCTCCCCGCCAGCCGTCTGAGCCCGAGCGGAAACGGCATTCCCATCAGCACCGCCACTGGCGCGAGCGCGATCAGTGCCATACCTGCCCTGACCGCGATGGGGGCCGGCTGGGATGCGTGCACCAGCGAGAGCCCTACCAGGCCAAACATCGCCAGCGCCGCCGCGAGCACGGCGGTCGTGATCCATCCCGTACCGATGCCGAGCCGGTCCGACCAGAGGCTGCCGATCCCCGAGCCGATGAGCAGCGCGGTGAGCACGGCCGCGACCGCATACACGGGGTGGCCGAGCAGGAGGCTCAGCTGCTGGATCGCCGCGATCTCGGCGGCGAGGTAAGCCAGCCCGATCGCGCCGAAATACGCGATGAGGCCCACGAGGTTGCCACGGACCGACGTGCGGATCACGGCGGGGAGCAGCATGAGGAGTGTCGCGAGGACGGCGCTCTGCACGAGCGTCGCGACCAGTGCGATGTACCCCCACTCGGCAAACGGAAGCCAGCTGCCTTGGTCGGCGCGGAGGAAGGTGCCGAGGGACCGTCCGCGCAGGAAGTGATGTGGGTACGGACGGGCATCGGTTGCCGGGGCGACGTCGAAGGGGTACGTGGCCGCGAACTGCCGCAGCTGCGAGCCACCGGCAACCGCCGCGCGGGCCGCGCTGAACACGACCGGCTCCTCCAGGATGTGGAAGCGGGATGCGGGGGCGTCGAGACCGGGGTACCAGTCGAGGTCGAGTTGGCGCGCGGTGGCCCAGGTCCGCAACGCCTCCAGCTCGGTCGCGTCGAATCCTCCGGGCTTGGCCAACAGCGTCACCGTCCCCCAGCTCCGCGCCACGACGAGCCCGCGGTGCGCGCTGTCGGGCGCCACCCGCCGCAGCGCCTCGGCGGCGGTCAGGATTGCGCGGACGCTTCCCCGGGGTGGCGCCGTGAGCCAGCGCGACACCATGAGCACGCCGCGGTCGCTCAGGAGCTCGAGATAGCTCGTGTACGCCTCGACCGTATGGAGGAAGTCCTCGTTGAGGGCGTGGAGCCCGGCGGCGCCCGTTCCCAACCCACCGGTGGGACCGACACTCACCAAGTCGAACGTCTGCGTCGTGCGCGATACGAACGAGCGCGCGTCGCCCGTCCTCCAGCGTACCGTGGTGTCAGCGAGGCGGGGGGCGGTCTCCGTCGTCAAGGTGACGATGGCGGGAAGCAGCTCGCTCGCCGTCACGTGGCGAGCGCCATGGGCGAGGGCAGTCCACACCTCTGTCCCGCCTCCGGCGCCGATCACGAGCACCCGGTCGCGCGCGCCCAGCGCGTACGGCAGCGCCGCCGGCAGCCACTCCAGCAATGCCAGCGCAGCGGAATCGCTTTCCCAATCCGCGACCGCACCGGTGAGATGACCGTCCACGAACAGCGCCACCTGACGGGGGAACTCGCCGCGGAACCCAAGTGAGAGTCCGGGCGCGTAGCGGAAGGCCGGCGCGTCCACGGCCGCCACCCATCCCGCCGGGCTCGAGGCCGATGCCACGCGGCGCGCTTCCGGGTATGCCTCTACCTGGGGCAGGCCCTTGTAGGGTGTGATCTCGAGACGCCACGGGGGGCGTGCCATGGCGCCCAGGGCGATGACCAGGGTCAGCCACGCGAGGCCGCGTGCGGGGAGACGCCACTCGACGGAGCGGGCGGCGACGATCGCTGCGACGGCGGCACACAGGGCCGGAGCGGCAAGGGCACGATCGGGCGGCAGGAGCCAGAGTACCCCGACCGCTGCGGCAGCGCCGAGGCCGGACCCCACGAAGCTCGCCCCGTACACTCTGCCGGGTCGGTCCACGTGACGGCTCAGGGCGAGCAGGATCGTCAGCGCCCCGGAGGCAAACGGCAGGGCGAGGAGCAGGTACACCCCGGCGAGACGCGGCCAGGCGCCGGCGTTCCACGCGAGCTGTGTCGGATCCACCGCGAGGCGTTCGGCGGTGGCCGGGCAGAGCACGAGCGTCGCGGCCGCCACGACGGCGACCCACGGAAACCAGCGCTCGGCGGCTGCCCGCTCCACGTTGCCGGCCAACGCCAGCAGCGTGCCGCTGGCGCCGAACCCCAACATGGCCACGCCGATCGCCATGTAGGCGAAGTGATGGAACTGCTCGATGGCGAACACCCGTACGAGCAGGATCTCGTAGGAGAGGATACCGGCAGAGACCAGACCCACGGCCGCCAGCCGGGAACGATCGGTGGCGCTCAGCGGAGCCCCTGGAGCATCGGAACGAACCGCACCGGCATGAGGCTCCGAGTGGTCACCTCTCCCTCATCGTCCTTGAGAATGAGGATGAGGTTCTGCGCACCGTAGACGCTGCCGACCGGGATCACCATGCGCCCGCCCGGCACGAGTTGCTCAACGAGCGCC
>JBDGXT010000023.1:0-19681 GCA_039584455.1 Gemmatimonadota bacterium | reverse complement strand
TCCCTGGATCGATGCGGCGGCCCACGCCATCGGTCACGTAGGTGCCTGTGCCGTTCACTGCCGCCGCTAGGTCGGCGTCGAACGCGCGTACCGCATCGAGCACCGTGCTGCCGTCGGCGACCTGGACCGGCCGCTCGTTCACGAACACCGTGACGCGGTCACTCACTCAGGGGACTCCTCACGCGGGGCGAACGCCGCACGTACCGCGTCGGCCGCCTCGGGCGGCACGATCTGCCACGACGGTGTGAAGTAGTCGGTGTCCCGCAGCATCCCAGCGCTGCGCACGTACTCGGCGATGAGATCGCGGATGTTCTGGTCGTAGTCGTAGATCAGCGGCAGACCCGCCAGCATCTCGAACCCGCCACCTCCGCCTTGCCGGTAGTTGTTGAGCGCCAGCGTGAAGGTGTCGGTGGGCTGCACCAGGTGACCCTGATGAGTGAGCTGGCGGATGCGGCGTCCCATCGGCTGGCTCAGGTCGATCACGTACTCGACGCCGCTGACGATGTCGAAGTAGTAGCCGGGGATGCTGTCGTTGATGACTGGCCGACCCGGCTCGTACATGTTGAAGTAAATGGTCGACCGCTCCAGGTAGGCCTTGAGCGACGCCCCGTCGATGCGCACGGCTCGCAGGGTGTTCTCGTATGGGTAGATCCCCGCGACGTCGCGCAGCCGCACCGCGCCGGGTCCGAGAGCGCCCCTGGGGTTGAACGCCGCAGTGGAGGACAGCTGCGTGCCCGCCGAGCTGCGCTGCACCTCATTCACGAAATCGATGATCGGCGTATCTCCCGCTCGCGCGTAGCGCGCGCTCCAGTCACCCTCCGAGCGTCCCAGAGGCGAGGCGACCCACGCTCTCACCTCTTCGTGGCGCGCCTCGAGCCGGCGAGTGACCACGGGATCGGGTGGGACATCGCGCAGGTCGACCTGCTCGCCGACGATCCGCGCGACCCGGTACTCGATCTCACCGAGGTCCTTGACCAGCCACACGTGCACCACCGCCAGCGAACGTGCCCATGCACGCGGCTGGACGTAGTGCACCCCGGCGATCACGGAGTCGGTGATGCTCCGGTGCGAGTGGCCCACCACGACCAGGTGCGGCTTGACCGGGAGTCCGGCCAGCGCCGTGGACACGTTCTCGGGACCCACACCGGTCGTGTCGTACGAGGAGGCACCACCCATCCCGCTGTGCATGATCACGATGCGCAGGTCCGCGCCGTCGGCCTGCACCTGCCCGAGCACCCGCTCGGCCTCTGGGAGGATGGGTGTGATCCGAATGCGACCCTCGAGATACTGGCGGTCCCACACCATGGAGCCCGGCGTGGTGAAGCCGGCGACGGCGACCCGCGCGCTGTCGCGCTGCAGCATCACGTACGCCGGATAGACCAACGTGTCGCGCGGCAGCCGGTAGATGTTCCCGGCCACGATGGGAAAGGCCGCCGACTCGGCGGCGCGGGCGTACACGTCGAGGCCGAAGTTGAACTCGTGATTCCCCAGTGTGGCCGCGTCGTAGCGCAGGGCGTTGAGCGCGTCGATCACCGGGTGGGGTGCGACCGGGCTCTCTCGCGCGAAGTACGTCGCGAAGGGGCTCCCCTGGATCAGGTCGCCCGCGTCGAGCACGATGACGCGCCCCGGGTACGCCGTACGCAGCGAGTCGATCGCCGTGGCCGCGCGAGTGAGGCCCCAGGTGGCCACGGTGTCGCGCAGGTAGTCCCAGTGATAGACCCTGCCGTGCACGTCCGTGGTCGCCACCACCACCACGTGCACGGTATCCTGGGCACGCAGCGTACTGGTGCCGGTAACCGCTAGCAGCAGCGCGGCGGTAACGCGGTGAGGAAGGAGGGCCATGAGTGCCGGAATCTGCGGGCGCGGAACGCGCGACGCAATCGGTTGAGTCCTGGTAGTCAGACCGGCACACGTGCGCTAGATTCAGCCTCCCCACATTCAGAACGAGGATCCACGGTGGAAGGACTGGACGGCGGAGCGCTGATGCAGTCAGGACCCATTCTTGTCGACGTGCAGAGGCGGCGCGTGACGGTCGATGGGCGGGAGGTGGCTCTGACCCCCACGGAGTTCAGGCTCCTCGAAGCCCTGCTTCGGCGCTGCGGCCAAGCCCAGTCCAGACCCCAGCTCCTCGAGCGCGTCTGGCGCGCGCGTGGTGACATGAGGACCCGCACCGTGGACATGCACGTGCGGCGCCTGCGGGCCAAGCTCGGCCCCGCTGCGCGCCACATCGAGACCGTTCGCGGCCTCGGCTACCGTCTCCTGGACACTCAGTAATCCCCCGGCACCGGAACCGTTGTCTCAAAAGTACAAGTACATTTGCGCCTTGCCCGACCACTCCGTGTTGCCCGTGGCGGGAGACCAGACGTCCACGTTGATCGCGAACTTGTTGCGGCCCGTGAAGTAGAGCACCAGGCCCGGTGTGAACAGCCAGCCGTCATCGCTGCTCACGTCCGTATCGGGATCACCCCAACTCACACGCGCCACCGGCTCGATGCCGTACACGAATCGGTTCTCCCGAATGGGAAACATGTATGCCACGATCCCCTGCGCGGAGACGAACTTACTGGGGTCGGGCGTTCTGAGGTTCTTCCAGTTGTCACCGTAGACCACGCCCGCCTGGACGTGCGGACCCGGCTGCTCGTACTGTCCCCAATCCACGTCGGCACCGTAGGCAATGGCGTACTCATCGGTCCCGGTGCTGTCGTTGGGGTAGTCGTGCACCCCCGCGTGCGCACCAAAGGTGAGGCCGCTGCCACGGTACTCGAGACGCCCGGTGTAGGACTTGGTGCCGTTCTCATCCACGTCGTCATTCGGTCCCTCTCCGTTCGTCACCGAAGCCGAGTACCGCACCTTGCCCACGTCGCCCAGGATCTCGAAGCCGAGATCACGGTCGGCGTAGTTGAGCTTCTCCGTGAACCGGCTGAAGGAACACACGTTGTCCACGCCGGAGCATCCCGGGAGCCCGCGCACACCGCCCACGCGCTCGATGACGAGGATCTGCGTCGAGCTGACCAGTTCGAACCGGTCGAAGGGCCGCTTGAACTGCCCGGCCCGGAAGCGGAACGCCCGGTCGAAGTTGAGGTCCACGTACGCGTCCCGTAGCCCGACCGTGCCCTCGCCGTACTCCGGCTGGATCTTGCCCGAGATGAAGTCGTTAATTCTGACCTCGGCCGTGACGCGGGCACGCCGCACGAAAAAGGTCGACGCGACGGACGCAGTGGTCGACGAGGTGTGGTTCCACTGCATGTGCAGACGGCCGGCGAGCGTGATCTCGATCGCCTTCGACTTGATCTCGACCTGCGCGTCGGCCGGTCGCACTGCGATGAGCGCTGCCAGCGCGACAGTAGCGAAACTCACCATCCTCCTAGGAACGTATCGCGTAGTGGTCATCCCTATTCCCTCTGATTGTTGGCCTCCTGGCGGGCCCAGAGCTTCGTTTCCGTTCAGAACCAGCGGTCCCGGCCGAAATCCCGCCGCACCGCTCGCGGCCGTTGCAGCTTCCTGACGTACCTCCGATGCGCCTCCACCAGATCGCCCTTGGTGAACAGCTTGATGAATGCTGCGCCAGCCACGAACCCGCCGAGATGCGCCATGTAGGCGACGCCGCCCCCTTCACCACCCCGGGCGAAGTCGGCCGCGCTCCCGAGGCCCTGGAGAAACATCCAGTAGAGCAGCATGAAGTAGGCGGGCACCGCAAACGTGGTCACGAAGAACCCCAGGAACACGAACAGGTGCACCCGCACCCTGGGGTAGAGCACCAGGTAGGCTCCCATCACACCGCTGATCGCTCCCGAGGCTCCCACCATCGGCACCGGTGAGCCAGGATCGGCAACCACTTGAGCCGCCGACGCCAGCAGACCGCACAGCAGGTAGAACGCCACGTACCGGCCCCGTCCCATCGAGTCCTCCACGTTGTTCCCGAAAATCCAGAGGAACCACATGTTGCCCAGCATGTGGAGCCAACTGCCGTGCAGGAACATGGAGGTGAGCACCGTGTGCGGCGCCGGGTCGCCCCCCACGGGACAGGCGTACCCCGGCCCCAGGGGCAGCTCGGCCCCGGGCGGCACCCGGCCCAGCAGCTCCCCGGGGATGAGCCCGAGATGGCACACCGACCGCACCAGCGCCGGGTCGGTGCCGGCTCCCTGGACCAGCATCCAAACCAGCACGTTCACGCCGATGAGGGCCAGCGTGATGACTGGGGTGGCGAGGGTGGGGTTGTCGTCTCGGTAGGGAAACATCGGCCTTGCCGGCTCGCGCCATAAGTCGTTACTTAACCACCTCTTGCACGCACACTCGGGCACTGCCACAAATCTGCCAGTTTGGCGCATTTGGCTGGTACGCGGCTTGCACTAGCGACCCTCCAGCCAAGTCACGCATCGAACACCCACGCAAGGAAGACACATGGCACAGAAAGTAATCGGGATTGACCTCGGCACCACCAACTCCGTCGTGGCCGTTATGGAGGGGGGCGACCCGGTCGTCATTCCCAACTCGGAGGGGGGGCGCACCACACCGTCGGTGGTGGCGTTCACGAAGGACGGCGAGCGCCTCGTCGGCCAGGTAGCCAAGCGGCAGGCGGTCACCAACCCCAAGCACACGGTGTTCTCCATCAAGCGGTTCATGGGACGCCGTATCGGCGAGGTGAAGACGGAGATCGGCGAGGTGCCGTACCAGGTCGTCGCCGGCCAGAACGACCTCGCCTCAGTGGAGATCGGCGACAAGCGGTACACGCCACCCGAGATCTCCGCCATGATCCTCCAAAAGATGCGCCAGACCGCCGAGGACTACCTCGGGTACTCGGTTGAGAAGGCCGTGGTCACGGTTCCGGCATACTTCAACGACTCACAGCGTCAGGCCACCAAGGACGCCGGCAAGATCGCCGGCCTCGAGGTGCTGCGGATCATCAACGAGCCGACCGCGGCCTCGCTGGCGTACGGCATGGAGAAGAAGAAGGAGGAGAAGATCGCGGTCTTCGACTTCGGTGGCGGCACGTACGACATCTCCGTGCTGGAGCTGGCCGAGGGCGTCTTCGAGGTCAAGTCCACCAACGGCGATACTCACCTGGGAGGGGACGATCTCGACCAGCGGGTCATCGATTGGCTGGTGGACGAGTTCAAGAAGGACCAGGGCATCGATCTGTCCAAGGACGCCATGGCCCTGCAGCGCCTCAAGGAGGCGGCAGAGAAGGCCAAGATGGAACTCTCGGGCCGCACCCAGACGGACATCAACCTGCCGTTCATCACGGCCGATCAGTCGGGCCCGAAGCACCTCAATACGCAGCTCACGCGGGCGAAGCTGGAGCAGCTCGCCGATGATCTGTTCCAGCGGCTCATCCCCCCGATGCAGCAGGCGCTGAAGGACGCGGGTCTCAAGCCCAACGAGATCGACGAGGTCATCCTGGTGGGCGGCTCGACGCGCATCCCCAAGGTGCAGGACATCGTGAAGGACTTCTTCGGGAAGGAGCCCCACAAGGGCGTGAACCCCGACGAGGTCGTGGCCATTGGCGCTGCCATTCAGGGCGGCGTGCTGGCCGGCGAGGTCAAGGATGTGCTGCTGCTCGACGTGACCCCGCTGTCGCTCGGCATCGAGACGCTGGGCGGGGTGACGACGGTCCTCATCGGCCGGAATACGACGATTCCGACCAAGAAGTCGGAGGTCTTCTCCACGGCGGAGGACAACCAGACCACCGTGGAGATTCACGTGCTGCAGGGTGAGCGGGACATGGCCCTCGACAACCGGACCATCGGCCGGTTCCAGCTGACGGGGATCCCGCCCGCACCGCGCGGCATGCCGCAGGTCGAGGTCACCTTTGACATCGATGCCAACGGCATCCTGCACGTCTCGGCCAAGGACAAGGCGACCGGCAAGGAGCAGAAGATCCGCATCGAGGCCTCCAGCGGGCTCTCGGATTCGGAGATCGATCGCATGGTCACGGACGCGGAGTCCCACGCATCGGAGGACAAGGAGCGGCGAGAGGAGATCGACGCGCGCAACCGCCTCGACGCGATGGTCTACGAGGTCGAGAAGAACATGAAGGAGTGGGCGGATCAGCTGGAGAGCTCACAGAAGGAGCGGCTCGACGGAGCGGTGGAAGGCGCGAAGAAGGCGCTCCGCTCGGGAGCTGCCCCGGAGATCAAGTCGGCGCTCGAGGAGCTCTCGCAGGCCTACTCGGCTGCCGGCGCCTCGCTCTATCAGGCGGCGCAGGCCCAGCAGGCATCCGAGCCGAGCGAGGCCGAGGCGGCGGGCGACGAGCAGGCACAGCAGCCGGAGGACGTAGTCGAGGCCGACTACGAGATCGTTGACGAGGACAAGTCGTAACCAGCCTCGGGAGAGGCGAAGCCCCGACTGGGGCGGTGAAACTCCCGCCCCAGTCGGGGGGTTACATTAGAGGCCTGTTGTAGCATGTCGTAAACCTCACAGAGGCGTAGCGATGTCACGTAGACGAGAGTGGATAAAGTTCGGAGCGCTGGTCGGGGTGGCGCTGGCGTTGGCAGTGGCCTTCGTGTCGGCACTCGACATTCCGGCCAGGACGTTCGCCCAGCAGCCCGGCGCCACCGTGATCGCGGACCGGCCAGCCCCGGTCGAAGCCGCACAGCCGGTGGTGGACCTGGGGAACGCCTTCACTGCGGTGGCCGAGGCCGTACGGCCGGCGGTGGTGTTCATCGAGGCGCGATCGGAGAGCCGCACGCAGGAGGGGCATCCGGCGGTGCCCGCGCCGTTCGATCGGTTCTTTGACAGCCCCGAGCGGCAGCAGCCGCGGCGAGGCACGGGGAGCGGCTTCATCGTCTCCTCTGACGGATACATCGTCACCAACAATCACGTTGTCGACGGCTTCGACCAGTTCGACGTCAGGCTGTTCGATGGCCGGGAGTATGTTGCGGAAGTGGTCGGCGGCGACGGGGATACCGACGTCGCGGTCATCAAGATCGACGCCCGGGACCTGCCCAGCGTCTCCCTGGGTGATTCCGACGACCTCCGTGTGGGGGAGTGGGTGCTCGCCATCGGGAACCCATTGGGCGAGGCGTTCACCTTCACCGTGACGGCCGGCATCGTGAGCGGCCGGAACCGCGGCCTGGCCGGTTTGAACAACTCACGCTGGAACATCCAGGACTTCATCCAGACCGACGCGGCCATCAACCCGGGCAACTCGGGCGGCCCGCTCGTCAACATCAACGGCCAGGTGGTGGGTGTGAACTCGGCCATCGCGAGCCGGACCGGCTTCTACTCCGGCTACTCGTTCGCCATCCCAATCAACCTGGCCCGCATCGTCTCGGAGCAGCTCATCGAGAGTGGCAAGGTCACCCGGGCGGCGCTCGGTGTGAGTATCCGCAAGGCCGACCCCGAGGATGCCGAGTTCGTGGGCCTCGACGAGGTCCGTGGCGTGATGGTGGCGGACTTCTCGGGCGCCGACAGTCCCGCCAGAAAGGCGGGCCTCGAGCAGGGCGACGTGATCATCGCGGTCGACGGCGAGCGGGTCGATTATGTGCCCCAACTGCAGCAGATGGTCGGCTTCAAGCGGCCCGGCGATCACATCGCGGTCACCGTGATGCGCGAGGGCGGACAGCGCCTGGAGATTCCGGTGGTGCTGGGCGAGGCCAACACTCAGGAGCAGCCGCAGGTCGCGAGCCTGGACCGCCCCGAGCGCAGTGAGACGGCCTCCTACCAGTCGAAGCTGGGCTTGGAGCTGGAAGCGCTCCCCGCTGAACTGGCGTCACGTGGGGGAATCAGCTCGGAGAATCGGGGACCGTTCATCGTGAGCGTGGACCCAAACGGCCCGGCACGGGGCAAGGCCCTCGCGCCGGCGAGCCCGCGCCAGGGAGTGCTCGACATCGTCACGCACGTCAACGGACAGCGCGTCAGAACGCTCGACGAGCTCGAGGACGCGCTACGCAACATCCCAGCCGGTAGCATCGTATCCCTGCGCATGTACCAGCTGCGCGGCAACCAGACCACCTCAAGCGTGGTGCGGCTGCGCGCGGGAAACTAGCTAGCTGAGCCCCTGCGGCGGGAGGATCGACGGGCGCGCCGGCTGATGGCGGCGCGCCCGTTCTCTAAGGGAGCGGAATCGGGGAGCAGGGAAAGGCACTGCGTCAGCGTCCCGCCACCATCTCCTCCCACATCGCCCGCCGCATGAGCGACAGGGGCAGACTCCCCTGCTCCAGCAGCGTCTCGTGGAACCGCTTTTCGTCGAAGCGCTCGCCCATCTCGGCCTGCAGCTCCGCCTTGAGCCTTTCGATCTCCAGCCAACCGATGATGTAGGACGGGGCCTGCGTGGGCCATGTCGTGTAGCGATTCACCTCGGCCTCCGCCGCCGAGCGGGTGAGCCCCACCTCGTCCAAGAAGAACTGCACCGCCTCCTCGTAACTCATGCGGCCGGTGTGGAGCGAGGGATCAATGATTACGCGCGCGGTACGCCAGAGGCGCATCTGGAGCTGGGCAAGCCGCTGGTCGGTGTCGACGAACAGTCCCTCACGGAGCATCCAATGCTCGGCGTAGAGCGCCCACCCCTCGCCGTAGTACGTGTTTCCGAAGCGGCGTCGCAGCTCCCGGGAATTGGCGCGCGCGTACACGTTTTGCAGGTGGTGACCGGGGTACCCCTCGTGCAACGCGATCACCGCGATCCACCCGTAGTTCTGGGCCCGCAGCTTGTCCTCCACCTGCTCGGGCGTCATGCCCGGAACCGCATCGGTCACGAAGAAACGCCCGTACATGACGTCGTCCCGCTCTCGGACGCCGCCGTAGCCGCCCCACGCGTAGGTCTCGCGCAGCGCCGGCGGAGTAGCCACGAGGAGCAGGTCCTCGCACGGCGGGATGCGGATGAGGTCCTCGCGGATGAGCAGTGCTTCGACCCGGCGGGACTCTCGCTCGTACTGCTCCAGGATCTTCCCAGGCTCCGGGTGGCGGCTCTGCATCTCTTCCACCAACTCGCGCCAGCTCTTGCCCCCATCCACGGTGGCCGCGAGCGAGTCGAGCGCCGCCTTCGTCGCCTCGTGAATCCGATAGCCCTCCGTGATCATGGTCTCCGCCGTGTAGGGCAGGAAGTTCACCTCGCGCAGCACCCAGTCGTAGTACTCGCTCCCCACCGCCCACGAAACGTCGCCGCCTGCCTCCAGCGTGTCAGTCAGGAACGCGACGTACGCCTGAAGCGCGGCACTCGCGGTACGTGCCGCCGTCTCCAGCCGCTCCCGCAACGTGTCGGGCGCCTCGACTGCCCGCTCCACGAACTCGCCCTCCAGGAAGTCCCCGAACCCGCGCGCGCTCTGCTCCGCGAGCCAGATCCACAGCGGTGGCGGGTCCACCAGCCGCTCGCGGCCGATCGCCAGCGCTCCCGGCGCTTCCTCGAGCGTTTCCAGCGCCTCAGCCCAATCCTCAGCAGCGGGCTCGGCGCCTCCCGCTACCTGCCAGTAGATCCCCCCCAACGTGATGTACCGACTGGGCACCCGCTCGGCCTGCCGCAGCACCGTATCGGCAGCGGTGCGCTTCGCCCGGGCCTCGACCAGCAGCCAGTCGATGCGCTGCGCCGTGGTGAGCTGCGCGGTGTCGATCGCGAGCAGCTCCTCCAGCACCTGCTGCGCCGCGGTGAGCGCGGATTGCTCCGCCGCCGGGCGGAACCTCGCATACGGGTCGTCGCCGTCCCGCTCGGGGCGGAACGCACCGTCAAGGTAGCGCGCGGCAAAGTCCTCGAAGCGAGCCGAGTCGCTCACCAGCGGCGCCGGTTGTATGGTCGGTCCGGGGGCGCACGCCGCAAGCAGCGTGGCGGCGAACAGCGTCAGTGTCTGTCGGCTCATAGCACCTTGTCCAGGATCAGCAGCAGCAGCACGGCAGGCAGGTACGCTACCGTGACGAGGAAGAGACGCCTGGCCTTGGCCTTCGAGCGATCCCGCGCCGCGGTAGCCGTCGCCCAGACGATCCACAGCGAGCACACGAGCGCTCCGAAGAAATAAACCGGCCCGGCGCTGCCGAGCACGCTCGGCAGCAAGCTCAGAGGCAGTAGCATCACCGAGAAGACCAACGCCTGTCGGAAGGTGGCATCGGGTCCCGCGGTCACGCTCACCATGCGGAGTCCGGCACGCGCGTAGTCATCGCGACAGATCCAGGCCAACGCCAGGAAGTGGGGGAGCTGCCACAGGTACAGGATTCCGAACAGCACCCACGCCTGCAGCGGGATAGCACCGCTCGCCGCCGCCCACCCTCCGACGATCGGCAGGGCGCCCGGCACCGCACCCACCAGCGTGCACATCGAGGTCGTCCGCTTGAGCGGCGTGTACACGAAGACATAGGAGCCGAGCGTGGCGGCAGCCAGGAGGGTGACGATCGGGTTGGTGAACAGGGCCAGGTAGCCCACGCCGGCAAGCCCGAGCGTCCAGGCAAGCAGCATCGCCTCCGTGACCCCGAGACGCCCGGCGGGCAGCGGACGGTTCTCGGTACGCCGCATGCGGGCGTCGATCTTCCGCTCGAGCACCTGGTTCAGCGCATTGCTCCCCGCCGCCACCATGGCGGAGCCGAGCAGCGTGTGCACGAGCAACGCCCCGTCGAGGGCACCCGGTGTAGCCAGGTAGAACCCCGCCGCTACCGTTACGAGTATCATCCCGACGATGTTCGGCTTGGTCAGCTCGAGATAGTCGGCGCTCCGACTACGCGTGAGGGCTATCTGTGGCACGACGCCCCGCGTTCAGGTCAGTGTGACGACCCCGAAGAGGAAGAGCAGCGCGACCCCGACCGCGAGCGCGATGAGCAGCGGAACCGTGAAAATCACGCGAAACAGCTGGTGGTCCGTCTTGAGGTGCATGTAGAAGCCCACAACCAGCACGAACTTCGTTCCCGAGAGCGTGAGCAGCACCGGCGCCAGGATGCCCTGGAACGCCGGCACGTAGAAGACCCCCACCTCCACCAACGTGATGATCGTGAGGACCGCCGCGACGGTCACGTAGGTCCCGACGCCGGGATGTCGTCGCTCGTGATTGCTCGACTGATCACTCATCGCGATTGCCCGTTACTGTAGCAGGTAGACTACGGTGAAGATCACGATCCACACCACATCCACGAAGTGCCAGTAGAGGCCGGCGAGCTCCACGTTCATTGCCTTCTCGGGTCCCAGCTTCCCCTGGAACGACCGCACCAGCAGCGTCAGCAGCCAGATCACACCTACCAATACGTGGGCGCCGTGCGTGCCGGTCAGCACGAAGAAGGTGGAGCCAAACAGATTGGCCTGGAGCGTGAGGCCCTCGTGCACGAAGCTGGTGAACTCGTAGACCTGGAACCCGAGGAACACGAGTCCGAGAACGGCCGTCGTCGCGATCCACACGCGTGACCAGACCTTGTCGCCCCGGCTCACCGCCGCGAGCGCCAGCACCATCGCCAGACTCGACATGAGCAGGTCGAAGGTGCTGATCGACGTCAGCGGGATGTTGAGGATCTCCTGCGGGGTCGGCCCGACGACGCTCTTTCCCTGATACACCAGGTATGTCGAGATCAGGGAGCCGAACAGCAGGCACTCGGACCCAATGAACGTCCAGAAGCCGATCTTTCGGCTGTCGAGACCGGTGCTGGTGTAATGACCCGCCATGGCTTCGCTCATGCTCAGACCTCGAAGGGCTCGAAGGCCCAAGCGTAGATGCCGACCACGATGATCGCCGCCGCAAGCAGCGCGATCCACAGGGTCTCGGTGAGGCCACCCACGGCTCCCACGATGATGCCGATCGCAGTCACCAGGGGCCAGTGGGAGCCACCCGGCATGTGAATCGGCTGAGGTGGCGTCTCCGGCAGCGGACGTGGCTCGTAGCCGTCCTCCGACCAGAGCGGCAGCCGCGACTTCACGCTAGGGATCACCGAGAAGTTGTACACCGGCGGGGGCGACGCCATCGACCACTCCAGCATGGCGCCGTCCCACGGATTGGCCGTGGCTGCCTTGCCCCGCGTGCGCGAGTACCAGGCGTTGAAGACGAAGACCAGGCTCCCCAACCCCATGGCGAACGCGCCGATCGTGGCGACCATGTTCATCGTGTCCAGCCCCAGCTCCGGGGCGTACGTGTACACACGTCGTGGCATGCCCAATAGTCCGATGAAGTGCATCGGGAAGAACGTCAGATTGGCGCCGATCACCGTGAGCCAGAAGTGCCACTTGCCGACCGCCTCACTGAGCTGGTGCCCGAACACCTTGGGCCACCAGTAGTAGATCCCCGCGAACAAGCCCAGCACGGCGCCGCCCACCAGTACGTAGTGGAAGTGTGCCACGACGAAGTACGTGTCCGTCTGTTGCAGGTCGGCCGGCGGGGAGGCATGCATCACCCCGGAGAGCCCGCCCCAGGCGGCCGCCCCACATAGTGGCGATCCAGTTGAAGATCTTCACGCCCGTGGGGATCGCGATCAGCATGGTGCTGGCCGCGAACACCGAGTCGGCAATGGGGCCGAGTCCGACTTGGAACATGTGGTGGGCCCACACCCCCCACCCCAGGATCGCAATGAGCAATCCCGAGTACACCACCACCGCGTAGCCGAACAGCGGCTTGCGCGAGAAGGTCGGGACCACCTCCGAGATGATCCCCATGGCGGGGAGGATCAGGATATAGACCTCGGGGTGGCCGAACAGCCAGAAGAGATGCTGCCACAGCAGCACGTCGCCACCCGCCGACACCGAGTAGAAGTTCGTGCCGAACGTCCGATCGAACAGCAGGAACACCAACGCCACCGTGATGACGGGAAAGGCGGTGACGACGATGAACTGGGTCACCAAGGTCATCCACGTGAACACCGGCATGCGCATGAGGCGCATGCCTGGGGCTCGCAGGTTGACGATCGTGACGATGAAGTTGATCCCGGCGGCGATGGACGCGATGCCCAGCACCTGCAGGCCGATGACCCAGAAGTCCACGTGCAGGCCCGGGGAGTACTGCGCCGACGTCAGGTTGGCGTAGCCGAACCAGCCGGCGTTGGGCGCCGCGCCGATCAGGAAGCTGGCGTTCATGAACAGACCGCCGAGCAGAAATACCCAGTAGCTGAACGCGTTGAGCCGCGGGAACGCCACGTCGCGCGCGCCGATCTGCAGCGGCACGACGAAATTGAAGAACGCCGCCGACAACGGCATGACGGCCAAGAACACCATGGTCGTGCCGTGCATGGTGAAGAGCTCGTTATAGAACTCGGCAGTCACCACGTCGTTTCCGGCAGCCGAGAGCTGCAGGCGCATCACGAGCGCCTCGAGCCCGCCCAGCAGGAAGAACGCGAACGCCGACACCCCGTACAGGATCCCGATACGCTTGTGGTCGGTGGTCGTGAGCCAGCTCCAGATGCCCGACGGCCCCGTGGCCGTCGTCGCGGCGTGCTGGTCGAGATTCGTTGCCATGCGCCGCATCCCGTTAGTTCAGGCTCTGGAGGTACGCAACCAACGCCGAGAGCTCTTCCTCGGTCATGGGCATCGGCGGCATCAAGCTGCCCGGCTTCTCACCCAGCGGATCTCGAATCCACCGCGCCATGCCCTCGGCCGTATTGGGGAGGATCCCCGACGCAATCGTCGCGCGGCTCCCCACGTGCGTCAGGTTCGGACCCAGCACTCCGGCCGCGACGCCCTCGATCGTGTGACAGGCAATGCACCCCTTGGTGCGGAAGACCCCGAGCCCCGCTGCGATGTCGCCGCTGAGCGTCTCCTCTGCCGGGGGGGCGGCATGTTCCTGCGCCACCCACGCGGCGAAGCCGGCGGAATCCTCCACGATAACGCGCATCCGCATGTTGGCGTGGGACTCACCGCAGAACTCGGCACACTGCCCCAGGAACGTACCGGGCGAGTCCGGGGTGAAGGTGATCCGTGTGCTGCGGCCCGGCATCACATCCCGCTTGCCGCCCAGCTTCGGCGCCCAGAAGCTGTGGATCACGTCCTCGGAGGTCATGACCAGAGTCACCGGCTCACCGGCCGGCACGTGCATCTCGTTCGCGGTGACGATACCCAGCTCGGGATAGCGGAACTCCCACCACCACTGGTGCCCGATCACCTCTACCTGCATGGCGTTCTCGGGCGGGGTGCTGTCGGTACGGAAGATGGTACGGATCGTCGGCACGGCGATGAAGATCAGCACGATCGCCGGCGCCAGGGTCCAGGAGATCTCGAGCAGCGTGCTACCGTGCACATGCTTGGGCATCGGAGCGCCCGGCCGGTCCCGGAACTTGATGATCGCAACGATCAGCGCGGTTTCCACCAGCACGAACACCCCGAGCGCCCACCAGACGATCGTCATGAAGAGCCGGTCGATCTCACCACCGAAGTCCGAGGTAGGGTGCAGCGTGGACTGGGGATACTCACCGGTGCACGCGGAGAGCGTGACCATGAGCATGGTCAGCGCCACGCCCACCAGTGTCCGTTTCTTTGCGTCCATTGTCGTAGGGGTCCCCATATGCCGACCGGCCCCGTCTTCATGACGGAGCCGGGGGCAAATACTACATATCTCGTCGCATGAGGTCAACTTCGCGCATGTGGGCCGCCCTATACCTTTAATAACGGTTCGAAACAGTTGCGGATCGGAATGGTCGCGGGCCCATGTCGGACCGCGCGGACGGGAGGAGGGAGAGGATATGATGGTCGAACAGCCTACGGCATACGGACTGAACGTGGAGGTCGCGCTGCCCTACGAGCAGGCGGCCGAGCGCACCCGGGAGGAACTCGCCAAGGAGGGCTTCGGTGTCCTGACGGAGATCGACGTAAAGGCCACGTTCAAGAAGAAACTGGACCTGGACTTCCGGCCCTACATCATCCTGGGGGCGTGCAACCCACCCCTGGCGCACAAGGCGCTCAGCACCGAGCGGGACATTGGGCTGTTGCTTCCCTGCAATGTGATCGTCTACGCAGCCGATGACCCCAAACGGAGCGTGGTAGCAGCCCTGGACCCCGTCAAGCAGCTGGGCATCGCTGGGATTGCTGCGCTGGCGCCGGTTGCCCAGGACGTGCAGGCCAGGATGACGAGAGTGCTGGAGGCGGTGGCAGGCTAGCCGCCGCGCGCGGCGCGGCCCATCTTCTCCCGATCCACGCTCCAGCGCACATCTTCTCGCGGAACGGCCGATGAGAGAGCAACGTCCCCAATCCCCGACGACCCCAACCAGCGGGCACATCGACCGCCGCCAGTTCATGGCCTACTTCGCGGCCCTCTCGCCCGGTCTCTGGGCCCTCGCGCAGGAGGAGGAACCGCGGATCACCAAGGACATGCTGGCGCAGGCCGAAGCGGTGGCGGGACTCCAATTCACCGACGCCGAACGGGAGCTGATGCTCGACGGGCTCAATCGCAATCTCGAGGCGTACGAGCAGCTCCGCGAGGTGCACATCCCCAACAGCGTGTACCCTGCACTGCTATTCGATCCGGTGCTCCCGGGTCGCACGCCGGAGGTCCGTCACCAACCGAAGCGCCGCACGCGACACCCCGACGTACGACGCCCGGCCGATCTCGAGGAGGCGGCGTTCTGGTCGGTGACCGACCTGGCCGAGCTGGTGCACTCCCGGCAGGTCTCTTCGGTCGCGCTGACCCGCATGTATCTCGACCGACTCAAGCGGTACGCCCCGAAGCTGGAGTGCGTGGTGACGTTCACCGAGGAGCTCGCCATGCGTCAGGCGAGCCAGGCCGACGCAGAGCTCGCGCAGGGGCGGTACCGCGGCCCGCTCCACGGCATCCCCTGGGGTGCCAAGGACCTGCTTGCCGAGGACGAGTATCGCACCACCTGGGGCGCCAGGCCCTACGAGGAGCAGGTGATCCCGTACGACGCCGCGGTGGTACGCCGGCTGGAGGAGGCGGGGGCCGTGCTGATCGCGAAGATGACACTCGGCGCCCTAGCCATGGGCGACGTCTGGTTCGGCGGGAAGACCCGCAATCCGTGGGACCTCGAGCAGGGCTCGAGCGGCTCGTCGGCGGGCTCGGCATCGGCCACGGTGGCCGGGTGTCTCGGCTTCAGCATCGGCAGCGAGACGCTGGGCTCAATCGTGTCCCCATCGACCCGGTGCGGGGCCACGGGACTGCGCCCCACCTTCGGCCGCGTGAGCCGGTACGGCGCGATGGCCCTGTCGTGGAGCATGGACAAACTCGGTCCGATCTGCCGCACGGTGGAGGACTGTGCCCTCGTGCTCGACGCGATTCATGGAGCCGACGGCAAGGACCCCACGGCCCGGGACGTCCCGTTCGACTGGGATGCCGAGCTCGCACCGACCAGCCTCCGAATCGGGTACTACAAGAGCGCGTTCGAGGCGGAGCACGACTGGTACGACTTTGACATGCAGGCGTTGGAGGCACTCCGCTCGCTGGGTGTGGAGCCGGTCCCAGTAGAGCTCCCCGACCAGATCCCCGTTGGTGCGCTGCGGTTCTTGCTCAGCGTCGAAGCGGCCGCGGCGTTTGACGAGCTCACCCGCAGCAACCAGGACGACCTGCTGGTGCGACAGGACGCCCGCGCGTGGCCCACGAGCTTCCGCCACTCGCGCCTGGTGCCAGCGGTGGAGTACGTGCAGGCCAACCGGGCCCGCACCATGCTGATGGCGGCCACGGACGCCGTCATGGACGGGATCGACGTGTTCATCACGCCGTCCTACGGAGGGAGCGTGCTGCTCACCACCAACCTGACGGGCCACCCGGCCGTGACCCTGCCCCACGGGTTCCGGGACAACGGCACGCCCGTGAGCATTTCGTTCATCGGCAAGCTGTATGGCGAGGCAGAGCTGCTGGCGGTGGCCAAGGCGTGGCAGGACGCTACGGGGTTCCACCTGCGGCACCCGCCAGACTTCGCGTGACATGAACAGACGAGACTTCGTACACGGCACGGCCTTCGCGGTGGGTGCGGCCGTCATCGGCGGACACCCCTCCTGGGCACTCGAGCCGCGCTGGATGCGCGGGCGTCCCAAGGTCGACATCATGTTGCGCGGCGCGCTGGTGTACGACGGAAGCGGCAGCGCCCCGGTCAAAGCCGACGTCGCCGTGGCCGGCGATCGTATTGCTGCGGTCGGTCCCGGGCTCCCCATACCGGCGGGAACGACCGTGGAGCTGGACGGCCTCGCCCTGGCACCGGGCTTCATCGACGTGCACTCCCACACCGACCTGGAGCTGTTGATCGATCCCCGAGCGGAGAGCAGTGGAGCTCGAGTTTCACGGCCTGGCCGGGTTCTTCGACCAACTGGAGCGCCAGGGCGCGGCCGTGAACCTCGCCAGCATGGTGGGACAGGGTAGCGTGCGCGGGCACGTGATCGGCGACGACGACCGGCCGGCCACGGCCGAGGAGATCGAGCGCATGCGTGCCCTGGTGCGCGAGGCGATCGCGGCCGGGGCATGCGGGCTCTCGAGCGGGTTGGAATACGTCCCCAGCGCCTTCGCCGACCTACAGGAGCTCGTCGCGCTCGCCAGCGAGCTCGCAGGTACGGGTCTTCCCTACGCGAGCCACATGCGCAACGAGGACGACCAGCTCTTCGGGGCGGTCGAAGAGGCGCTCAACGTGGGACGCCTCGCGGGAGTGCCGGTGCAGATCGCACACCTCAAAGCACAGGGACAGCGCAACTGGTGGAAGTGCGAGGCGGTGCTGCAGGCGCTGGAGCGGGCGCGGGCCGACGGGGTGGACGTGATGTACGATCGCTATCCGTACGTGGCCTACAGTACGGGACTGTCCAACCTGTTCCCCGTCTGGTCCCGTGACGGCGGCACCGGGGCTTTCCTCTCTCGGCTGGAAGATCCCGAGCAGGCAGGCCGCATCGAAGTCGCCGTGCGCGCGAAGATCGCGCAGCTCGGCTCGTGGGACGCGGTGCAGGTCACCTCGACCGGCGCCGAGGAGTTTGCGTGGGCGCGAGGGCATCGCCTCGGTGAGCTCGCGGCGGAGCGCCGCCAGGAGCCCTACGCACTCCTGCTGGAGCTGATCGTCGGCACCCGGAACCGGGCGGGCATGGTCGGGTTCGGCATGAGCGAGGAGAACACCGCCCGCTTCCTCGCTCATCCGCTGGGCATGGTCTGCTCGGACGGCTCGGCGCTTGCCGTCGAGGGTCCCCTCGCGTCGGGCTCACCGCACCCACGCAGCTTCGGGACGTTCCCCCGTGTCCTGGGCCATTACTGCCGCGAGCAGCGGGTGATGCCGCTCGAGACTGCCATTCACAAGATGACCGCCCTGCCGGCGGCCAGGCTCCACCTCGAGGGACGCGGCGTCATCCTGCCGGAGGCGTTCGCCGACCTCGTGGTGTTCGACCCCGACCGCGTGGCCGACCGAGCCACGTTCGAGCAGCCGCACCAGTACCCCGTCGGGATCCGGCACGTGATGGTGAACGGGCGCTTCGTGCTACGCGATGGAGAGCGGACCGAGGAGCTTTCGGGGCGGCCGCTGCGGCCAGCGCCCGCTTGAGCCAACCCTCGCCGACCACAATCTTGCAGGATAAGTTGGCGATATGCAGCAGCATCACTTCCCGGTTCCGCGCACGGCCCGGTACTTCACCCTGGGGTCGTCCGGCACCCACCTGCGCCAGGTGTGGTTCGTATACCACGGGTACGGGGAGCTGGCCCAGGAGTTCCTCGAGCATTTCGAGTTGCTCGACGACGGCCAGCGACTGGTGATCGCTCCGGAGGGACTCTCCCGCTTCTACACCGACCACGACGGCGGAACCGTCGGTGCCAGCTGGATGACCCGCGAGGACCGCCTCGCCGAGATCGCGGACTACGTCAGCTACCTCGACTCCCTCTACACGCACGTGTTCAAGCGGGTAGACCGGGCATCCGTGACCGTGTACGTGCTGGGGTTCTCTCAGGGCGCCCACACTGCCACCCGCTGGATCAGTCACGGTAACGCCATCGCCGACCGGCTCATTCTGTGGGGGCAGACCCTCCCGACCGATCTCGACCTGGAGGTGGCGTGGGCCAAGCTGGAGGACTCGCGCCTCACGCTGGTCGTGGGCACACGGGACGAGCTCGTGGCGGCGGCCAAGCTCGAGGAATCCGAGGCGCGTCTGCTCGAGCACGAGATTCCCTACGAGACGATCAAGTACAATGGGGGCCACCGCCTGGATAAGCGCGTGCTGCGCTCGATCGCCGGGTAGCTATACGCGCTGCTTCACGTGGCTGCTCGTCCCGCTCCTCGGGGTCACGACCGCCGTCGCACAGGAGGGCGATCCCTACCACGAGCAGCGCGAGCGGATGGCCGACCTCATCTACGCCTATGGTGTCACGGACTCGGCGGCGCAGCGTGCCATGCGCACCGTGCCGCGCCACGAGTTCGTCCCACGCGAGCACCTGCGGCGCGCGTACGGCGATCACCCCCTCCCCATCGAGCACGGGCAGACCATTTCCCAGCCGTATATCGTGGCGTTCATGACCGAGGTGCTGGGACTGTCACCCGGGATGAAGGTGCTCGAGGTGGGAACCGGCTCGGGATACCAGGCGGCGGTCCTGGCTGCGGTCGGCGTCGAGGTGCACACGCTCGAGATCTTCGGCGCACTTGCCGCGAGCGCGAGCGCGCGACTGGAGCGGCTCGGGTACGTCGACGTGGCGGTGCATCATGCGGACGGACACTTCGGCTGGTCGGAGGAGGCTCCCTTCGATGCGGTCATCGTGACGGCCGCGCCCACCTACATCCCTCCGGCGCTCGTTGAGCAACTCGTGCCGGGCGGGCGCATGGTGATCCCGGTCGGCAGCGTCTACGGTGCGCAGAACCTCATCCTCATTCTCAAGGACGATGAGGGAGAGGTGACCAC
>JBDGXT010000218.1:0-6379 GCA_039584455.1 Gemmatimonadota bacterium | reverse complement strand
GCCACCAAGAAGCGCGCCACCAAGAAGAAGCGGGCGACGAAGAAGAAGAAGAAGGCCGGCCGGAAGAAGAAGCGCTAGATCGCTTACCGGCCTGTTTGCGCGGGATCCAGCCGCGCCAGCACGTGGGCGCAGTTGATCAGGGCGATGTGGGTCAACCCCTGTGGGAAGTTCCCCAGGAACCTCCCGGTCGCCGGGTCAATCTCCTCGGAGTACAGCCCCACGTGATTGGCGCGGCTGAGCATTTCCTCGAACTGGCTCACACCGGCCTCGTAGTCCCCGACCGTGGCCAGAGCCTGCGCCAGCCAGAAGCTGCAGATCGAGAAGGCACCCTCGTCACCGGCCAGGCCGTCCGGTGAGCGGTATCGGTACGTGAGAATCTCGTCGGGCGCCGTCAGCTCGCGGGCCACTGCGCGAACCGTGCTCTGTACCCGCGGATCGCTGCGGTGCAGAAACCCAACCATCGGGATGACGAGCGCCGACGCGTCCAGGTCGGTGGACCCGTAGGCGCTCACGAACGCGCCGCGTTCCTCGTCGTACCCCCGCGTCAGAATCTCGGCGCGGCAGGCCTCCGCCTCGCGCCTCCAGCAGCCGAGGTCGCCCTGCAACCCCTGCTTCTCGGCGAGCTTCACTCCGCGGTCCAGGGCCACCCAGCACATCACCTTGCTGAACACGTAGTGGCGCAGCTCATGCCGCGCCTCCCACATGCCGGAGTCCTCCAGACGCCAGTTGTCGGCGACCCAATCGACGAGCTCCCGGAGGGCGTGCCAGGTGCCCTCGGTCACCTCGTAGAAATCCGACCAGACGTTGGCGGTCTCCAGTACCTCACCGTACACATCGAGCTGGAGTTGGCCGGCGGCACCGTTGCCGATACGCACGGGAGCCGAGCCGCGGTACCCCTCCAGATGATCCAGCTCGAGCTCGGGAAGCTCCCGCCGGCCGTCGATGCCGTACATGATCTGCAGGTGCGGCTGTCCTTTCATGCGGCACACGCGCTTCACGAACTGCATGAAGTGGTCTCCTTCCTCGTAGTGCCCCAGCACGTAGAACGAGTACAGAGTGAAGCAGCTGTCCCGCAGCCAGGTGTAGCGGTAGTCCCAGTTACGCTCGCCTCCCAGAACCTCGGGCAGTGAGGTGGTGGGCGCCGCCACGATGGCCCCCGTGCGGGCGTAGCACAGCAGCTTGAGCGTGATCGCGGAGCGCTCAACCGCATCTGCCCAACGGCCGTGGTATTGAATGCGTGACACCCAGCCACGCCAGAACGCCGCGGTATTGGCCAACGCCTCCTCGGTGAGGTAGTGCTCGATCGGCCGGACATCGTCATCGTCGTAGCGCAACACGAGTGCAAGTGTTTCACCGTCGGTGAGGGTCACGCGCGCCCGCGCCATCCCGTCCCGCACCATCCAGTCGAGCGGCCTCGACGTGGCGAGGGCGACCGCTTCGTCAATCCCGTCGCTGGCCAGCAGGCCGTGCCGGCGCTCGTATAGCAGGGTATTGGACGTGCCGTAGTCGAACGCTGGCTGAAGCTCCACCTCCACCTCCACCCTTCCCGCCGTGCAGACCACGTGGCGGTGGATCTCGGGTGGGGTGAGCAAGGTGGGGCCGGACGACGCGATGGGCATGAAGTCGGTCACCGCGGCGGACCCGGCCGGGGCATCGTACTCGGTTTGCAAAACTGCGGTATGGGCGACGTAGCGCTGCCGTCCCCGCGGAGCACCGGCAATCTTCACCCGGTAGCGGCCCCCCCGCTCGGCGTCGAGAATGGCACCGAACAGGCTAGGCCCGTCGAATCGGGGAAAGCAACACCAGTCGATCGACCCGTTCACGCCGACCAGAGCGACCGTGCGCAGGTCCCCGATCACGCCGTAGTCGGCGATGTCGAGATAGCTCACGCGGTAGGATGTGAAGAGGCGTCGTGTCGCACTTGCGCTCCGTCAGACGGCGGCTACGTTCGACTCACTCCCACGGAAGAGCCCAATTATATGGCGCATAGGACCCTTGCGGTACTCGCTCTCGTGCTGGCGAGTTGCACCATGACCGGCGCGCCGCCGTCCGACCCGACGGGCAGCGTCCAAGTGATGCTCACCGCGTCGGCGGATGCGTGGAACCGCGGAGATCTGGATGCCTTCGTGGGGGATTACGTTGACGATGGCACGACGACGTTCGTCTCGCGTGGCCAGGTGCGGTACGGCTTCGACTGGATCCAGAAACACTATGCCCCGGGGTTCGAGCCGGACGCCCAGCGCGACTCCCTCCGGTTCGAGAGCGTGGCGGCCCGCTCCCTCGGGAACGACCACGCGCTGGCCACCGCCCGGTTCGTGCTGTTCCGTGGCGACTCGGTGACGGCCAGCGGGCCGTTTACGCTGGTACTCAAGCGAAATGGGAGCGAGTGGAAGATCATCCATGACCACACGTCGACTGACTGATAGGGGGAACGGGAGGCGGGGAGCGAAGCAGGATTTGCCCCGAGGCAGTCGCCGTTTCTCAGCGCACCGATGGCTGGCGACAGCGTTCACGCTAGCGATCGTCGCGTGTAATCCCGGCGCCGGCAAGGTGGCATACGTCGGCGCAGCGCTCTTCGACGGCACCGGCACACCGCTCATCCTGGATGCCGTGATCATCGTTTCGCAGGGTTACATCGAGGAGATCGGACCACCTGACGTCGTCTCGGTGCCTCGGGGCGCCCGGGAAGTCCGGGTGGACGGAAGGTGGGTCGTCCCCGGCCTGATCGACGCCCACGTGCATGCGGAGCCGTGGACGCTCAGCCGGTTCCTCGCCTACGGCGTGACCAGCATCCGCGACGTGGGGGGCAATCAGGCAGCCACTATCGCCCTGCGCGACGAGACCTCGCTCGGCGCGACTCCCGCCCCGCGGATGTACATCTCCGGTGCGTGGATCGACGGAGCGCCGGCCCAATGGGACGACGCCACGCGGCGCCTGTTGCGGCCGCTGATGGACGAGGCGCAAACGCTCAACCTGCCGGTGACCGCTCACCTCGGAAAGCTGGACGCCGTGAGCGCCGTGAACCTGGGGGTGTGCTGCCTGGAGCACATGAGCGGCGTGGTGGCGTCGGCGTCGCGCGAAGCGGCCCGGTTCGCCAGGGCACACGACGATTTCTTCGCCGGCTGGAACCTGGAGGAGCGCACCTGGGGTCGGCTCGACTCCGCGTCGCTCCATCGTACGGCGCGTCTGTTGGTGGAGCCGGGTGCGAGCATCATTCCCACCCTCGTGCTGCACCAGGCATGGAGCCGTCTCACCGACCGCTCCTACATCGACCAGCTCGACCTGTCCGGCGTGCCCGATTCCATCCAGCAGGCGTGGAACATCCGTGACCTGATTCGGCGCGCTGGGATTCGCTCCGAGGACTTCTCGGCTTTCCGCCGATCGCGCGGCGCGCAGAACCGGTTCGTACGGCTGTTCCACGGCGAGGGGGGGCTCGTTGCGGCCGGCACCGACGCCCCAAACCAGCTACTGGCGCCTGGAGCCAGCCTGCACGACGAAATGGCGCTGCTGGTCGAAGCGGGCCTGTCGCCGCGGGACGCGTTGATGGCCGCCACGGTGAACGTCGCGCGGCTCCTCGAAACCGACACCATCGGCGTGCTGCGACCCGGCGCCGTGGCGGACTTCCTGGTTCTGAGCGGCAACCCGCTCGAGGACATCGCGAACACGCGTGAGATCTTCATGGTCGTGTTCAAGGGCACCAACTATCGGCCCGAGGACTTCCAGGAGGGGTGGCAGCAATGAGACATGCCGTAGCCCTGCTCGCGGCCGCTGCCTTGGCCGCCTGCCTGCCCGGTGATCGCTACGACGTCGTGATCAGGAACGGCTCGCTCATCGACGGGACCGGGAATCCCCGGTTCCAGGGTGACATCGCGGTGAAGGACGGGCGCATCGCGGCCGTGGGACGGCTCGGTGAGGTCCGCGCGCGGCGCACGATTGACGCCGCCGGCCTGGTGGTCTCACCGGGATTCATCGACATGCTCGGCTGGTCCGACCTCAAGGTCCTGGCCGACGGGCGGGCCGCCTCCAAGATCACCCAGGGGATCACCACCGAGGTGACCGGCGAGGGCTCCTCCGTGGCGCCGCAGACCGAAGCCACGATCGCCGATGACGCGGAATACCACGCCTCGCTCGGCATCACGGTGGATTGGCACGACCTCGAAGGCTACTTCCGGCGGCTGGAAGAGTCGGGCTCGACCATCAACATCGCGTCGTTCGTGGGTGCCACCCAGGTGCGCATCGTGGTGCTGGGCAACGAGGACCGCGAGCCGACGCCCGAGGAGCTCGAGCACATGGCGACCCTGGTGGACAGCGCCATGATGCAGGGCGCCCTCGGCGTGTCCACGTCACTCGTGTATGCACCGGCGTTCTACGCCTCTACCGACGAGCTCGTCGCCCTGGCGCGGGCAGCCAGCCGCCACGGAGGCGTGTACGCCACGCACCTGCGTGACGAAGGCTTGCGCATCGATGCCGCCATCGAAGAGGCCCTGGAGGTCGGCCGTGCCGCGGACATCCCAGTCGAGATCTGGCACCTCAAGCGGGCAGGAAGCCCCAATTGGGGAGACATGCCGCGAGTGCTGGCGAAGCTGGACTCGGCGAGGACCGCCGGCATCGACGTGACCGCCAACCTCTACCCGTACGTCGCGTCGGCCACGTCGCTCGACGCCAGCATTCCCCAGTGGGCACACGCAGGCGGCGACTCGGTGATGATCGCGCGGCTCGGGGATCCCGAAGAGCGGGGACGGATTCGCGCCGACATCCTGAACCCTTCGAGCGACGCCGAGAGCTTTTACCGCGGAGCGGGCGGGGCGGCGGGCGTGATGGTCGCCGGCGTGCTGGCCGACTCATTGCGCTACCTCGAGGGGCGGACCCTGGCGCACATCGCCGCCGATTGGGGAGTGGATCCGTTGGACGCCCTGTTCGACATCGTCATCAAGGACAACGGCAACACTGGCGCCATCTACTTTTCGATGAACGAGTCGGACGTGCGCGACGCCGTGGGGCACTGGTGGACCTCGTTCTGCACCGACTACGGCGCGGTGGCCACCGACGGCATCCTGTCGGAGGATCGGGTGCACCCCCGCGTGTACGGCAGCTTCACCCGCATCCTGGGGCGCTACGTGCGGCAGCACGGGGTGCTGTCGCTGGAGTCCGCGATCCGCAAGATGACGTCGCTTCCCGCGCAGCGGGTGGGCCTCCACGACCGCGGGATCCTGCGCCCGGGCATGGCGGCCGACGTGGTCGTGTTCGATCCGAACACCGTCCTCGACCAGGCCACCTTCGAGGACCCACACCAGTACTCCGAGGGCATGCGATACGTGTTGGTGAACGGGGAGCTGGTGCTGGACGACGGCGCGATCACCGACCGGAGACCGGGCCGGGGGCTGCGCGGGCCCGGCTGGCGGGGCGAGTAGCTACCTCCCGAGCGCTCCCGCGGCCCGCACGATCCACCAGAGACCCACGCCGAAGCTCGCGAGCGCCGTGATCAGCGCAACGGTCCGCGCAAGGCTCACCGACGAGGACGCGCGCGACACGGCAACGGCGGCGAACGCCGCGTAGAGAGCCATGGCGAGCACCGTCCCGATTCCGAATGCGGCCAGATACCCGACGGCCGCCCAGGTGTGCGGCATGAGCGTGACCGGGATCAGCGCGACCACCGGCGCCGTGCCGGCCAGCCCGTGGATCGCGCCCACCAGCGTCGAGAGATGGCGATGCCGCTTCTCCGGATCCGCATGGGAGTGTGAGTGCTGGTGGGGGTGCCCCGCCGGGGAGTGCGCGTGCAGGTGAGCGTGTCCCCCGTGATCGTTGGGTCCGTGCAAGTGCAGCCGGCGGCCGGCCCGCAGCGCCCAGAGTCCCAGGGCAACCAGCATGATGCCGACGCCCAGCTCCGCCCACGATGCGATACCCTCGGGCACGCCGACGCCCGTGAGCACCAGCACACCGCCCACGAGCAGCACCACGAGGGAGTGCCCCAGGCCCCAGCGCAGCCCGAAGGAGACCGCCGATCCGAGACGTGGCCGGTTGCCTATGAAGGCGCTCACAGCCACCATATGATCCACTTCGAGGGCGTGCGCCGCCCCCAGGGCGAGCGCCGTGACGTACGCGATCCACATGGCGCGTATTATACGTCAGTCGAACGGAGCGTGAATGGCCGATAGCCCAAGGGACCAGCGACCGCGAATCAGGTTGACCACGCTGTCGCACGGCGCCGGTTGAGCCTGTAAGCTCGGGCCCGCCGAGCTGGCGCAGGTCCTGCGCCACGTGCCCACGGTCGAGGATCCCCGGATCCTGGTGGCCGCGTTGACGCGCGACGATGCAGCGGTCTTCCGTACCTCGGATGACCGGGCCATCGTGGCGACGGTGGACTTCTTCACGCCCATCG
>JBDGXT010000217.1:0-3461 GCA_039584455.1 Gemmatimonadota bacterium | reverse complement strand
GCCCGAGGAGCCGATGCAGGCCCGCCTGTGGGATGAGCGGGTCGGGTTCTTCCGGCTGCAGCAGGTGGACTACGGCCGCAGCGACCAGCAGGTGACCACGCGGCGCTACATCACACGGTGGCGGTTGGAGCCCACAGACACGGCGGCGTTCCTGCGGGGCGAATTGGTGGAACCGGTGAAGCCGATCGTCTACCACATCGATCCGACGACCCCCGAGATGTGGCGTCCCTACCTCAAGCAGGGCGTGGAGGACTGGAACGCGGCATTCGCCGAGGCCGGGTTCAAGAACGCCATCATCGCGAAGGATCCGCCTTCCCCCGAGGAGGACCCCGAGTTCAGCCCCGAGGATATCCGCTACTCCGTGATCCGCTGGTTCCCCTCCCCGGTGCGGAACGCGTACGGTCCGCACGTGCACGATCCGCGCTCCGGCGAGATCCTCGAGAGTGACATCGGCTGGTTCCACAACGTGCTGAATCTGTTACGCAACTGGTTCTTCGTGCAGACGGCCGCTGCCAACCCTGACGCCCGCGGCGTGGCCTTCGACGACGAAGTGATGGGTGAGCTGATCCGCTTCGTGGCAGCCCACGAGGTGGGGCACACCCTCGGGCTGCCCCACAACATGAAGGCCAGCTCCGCGTATCCGGTGGACTCGCTGCGTTCGGCAAGCTTCAGCTGCGCCATGGGCACGGCACCCTCGATCATGGACTACGCCCGGTTCAACTACGTGGCCCAGCCAGGGGACGAAGGCGTCTGCTGGATGCCGGGAATTGGCGTGTACGACAAGCACTCCATTCGGTGGGGCTACCGCCCCATCGTCGAGGCGACCTCGCCCGACGCCGAGCGCGAGACGCTCGACGCCTGGATCCGAGAGCGGTACGACGATCCCATGTACCACTTCGGCAACCGCAGCACCATCGATCCGACCTCGCAGACCGAGGCCATCGGCGACGACGCCATGCGGGCCAGCGCGTACGGCATCGCCAACCTCAAGCGCATCGTTCCCAACCTGGTGAGCTGGACGCACCGGGACCTGGAGGACTACTCCGAGCTGCGCCTGCTATACGGCCAGGTGCTGGGACAATGGAACCGCTACATGGGCCACGTGGCCACCTACATCGGCGGCGTAGTGCAAACGCCCAAACGGTACGGCCAGGACGGCGCGGTGTACGAGTTCGTCACGGCAGCGGACCAGCGCCGGGCCATGCAGTTCCTGGCGGAGCAGGCGTTCACCCCGCCGACCTGGATCATCGACGAGGACATCCTGGGCCGCATCGAGAACGTGGGCACGGTGGAGCGGATGCGTGGCCTCCAGGTGCGCGTCGTGAACCTGGTGCTCGACCCGCGCCGCATGCAGCGCCTCATCGAGGCCGAGGCTCGCGTGGGGAACAGCGCGTACGGCCTGGGCGAGATGATGGAGGACCTGCGCGGGGCCGTGTGGACGGAGCTACGCAGCGGTGGCTCCATCAACGTGTACCGCCGCAACCTGCAGCGCGGCTACCTGGAGCGGATGGAGTGGCTCATGACGGAGGAGCCCCCTGCGCTGCCGAGCTTCTTTGCCAGCTCGGTCAACGGCGTGAACGTGTCGCAGTCCGACATCCGCCCCTACGTGCGGGGTGAGCTGGGAATCTTGCAGCGCGACATCCGACAGGCGCTGAACCGCCGCCTCAACGCGGCGACGCGGGTCCACCTGCAGGATGCCTTGGCGCGCATCGACCACATCCTCGATCCAGAGGCCTAGGCGGACAAGCGACGCCCCTCATCGCCTGGCATTCGGCGGTGGGGGGCGGCGTGCATCCGGGTCGACCCACCGGCTGCGAGGTCAGGCCCGCTCCACCTCCACACGCGCATCGTTGTAGCACGCTCCGCCACCGACGTCATTCACATGAGCGGGGCACAGCGCCGTGCTGGTGAAGCCCGAGCGTGACGTCCGGCGCCAGGCGCCCTTCGGAATCAACACCACGCCCGGGCGCATGCGATCGCGCACGCGCGCGGAACACACGACTTCCCCCAGCTCGTTGTGCACACGCACGGTATCGCCGTCGGCGATGTTGCGCGGTGCGGCGTCGTCGGGGTGGAGCTCCGCGTACAGCCTGGCGAGGTTGTACTCCCCCATCGTGCTGGAGACGGTCTTCGAGGTCGCCGGGCTGATCAGCGCGAGAGGGTACGTGGCCTCCGGCGGCCGGTACACAAACGGGCCGCTCCCGAGCTCCCCCGGCGTGAGATGGACCTTGCCGTCCGCCGTTCGAGGGAGGACCGTTTCGAACTGGACCGGCGTCTCGCCGGGGAAATCGAAACGCGCGATCCCGCCCTGTGCGACACCGTGGGCCCCGCTTCCCCGCCCCATTGATACAGCTTCCGCAGTCCGCCGCAGCGCGGTCTCCTCATCCCAGGTGAACGCCTCGTCCTCAAAGCCCATGGCCTGCCCCAGCAGCGCGAACACGGTGTGGTTGGACTTCGCGTCACCGGGGGGCGGCACCGCCGGTTGCACGCCGCCCACCACGTAGCTGCCGTACCCCATCCGCAGATCGTAGTGCTCCAGGAAGGTCGTGGCGGGAAGCACCACGTCGGCGTACGGCACGGTGTCGGTCACGATCTGGTCGAACACGACGGTAAAGAGATCCTCGCGCTCCAGCCCGCGCAGCACGGCGTGCTGATCGGGCACCGTCGCCACCGGGTTGCAGTTGTAGACAAAGAGCGATTCGACGGGCGGGACGAGCGGGCTGGTCAGCACCTCGCCCAAGGGGGCCATGTTGATCTCCCGCGTAGTCCACTCCACTGGGCCGAGTACCGCGTCGCGATCGAATTTCCCCGCCCCGCTGTTGCTCAGCGTGTACCCGCCGCCCCGCACGCCGAACTTCCCGAGCAGGGCCGGCATGGCGAGGATCGCCGCAACCGCGTGACCGCCGTTGCTGTTACGCTCCAGCCCCCAACCACAGCGGATGAGGGCGGGAGCGGCGTCGGCATACACCCGGGCCAGCCGTTCGATGTCCGCTGCCGCGACGTCGGCCTCGGCGGCGGCGCGCTCGACGGGCCACGCCTCCGCCGCCTCCACCAACCCATCGAGCCCGACCGCATGCTCCGCCAGGAACGTCTGGTCGAAGCACTTCCACTCACGCCACAGTCGGATCATGGACAGCGCCACTGGGAGGTCCGCTCCCGGCAGCACGGGAAGGTGCAGGTCCGCCTCCCGCGCCGTGAGGTTGCGGACCGGGTCCACCACGGCCACGAAGGCGCCGCGCTGCTTCGCTTCCCGTAGGAACGGGATCAGGTGGATGTTCGATGCTTTCGGGTTGGCACCCCAGATCACGATGCACTTCGCGTGCACGAAGTCCTCGAACGCGACGCCGGGCATCTTGCCGTACATGCCCGTGGCCACCGCCGTGGTCGGGCCGGCGCAGAGGGTGCGCGCCAGGCGGGACGCGCCGAGCCGGGCGAAGAAGAGGTGGTCGAGCAGCCCGTCG
>JBDGXT010000216.1:0-3462 GCA_039584455.1 Gemmatimonadota bacterium | reverse complement strand
CAGGTCGCCGTCGCGCAATGCCTCCTCGAACGCGCTCTCGGCCGCACGGATGACGTTGGCACCGGTCTCCGTGAGCGCGCGGCTGACGATCGTGCGCTCCTCGTCGATGATGACTGCCTTGGTTTGGGTGGACCCGACGTCCACACCTGCTGCGTAGGCCATGAGCTTCCGTCCCTATCCTGTTACGGCTGCTGGATCGTTGCCTGGTGCCGGCGCGTGGCGAGTCCTTCGAAGAACGCATCCACCCGGTTCTTGAGCTGCGCTTCGGACACGACCCGCTTGTCCATCATGTCCGACTCCATGAAGAGGCTGGGGATGTCCCGCTGCGCCATGAGCGCTCGGCGGCTGTCCGCGAGGCCGGTTGAGACCGTGCGGCAGCTCTTGATAGGGTGATACACGATGCCGTCAGCCTCGAAATCGTCAATCATGTCGGACAGGATCTGCGTCTGGAAGAACATGCTGTCCATGGCGTCGCGCACGCTGATCAGCACGCCCTCGGCCAGGCTCTCGATCGGATTGTCGAGATCGTACTGGAATCCGAAGTTGGATCCGCCGGAGGCGAACCACAGGTAAGTGGAATTGACGAACGTCCCGCCCAGCTCCGTGAACAGCTCCGTGAAGCGGCGGAAGATCGGGTAGCAGGGCACGCCGACGAAGATGAGACGGTACAGCTCCTCGGTCAGCGTCCCGATGCCGCGGGCCGCCTTGTACTCCATCTCCTCGACGAGGTCCTCGAAATAGGCCGCGCCTGCCGCGGTGCCCCGGAAGCCGTTCGCCACTCCCAGGTAGATGGTGCCGTCGGACAGCGCGTTGAACAGCGACGGCCGGCTCCGATTGAGCTCCAGCACCCGCTTCCACGAGCGGTTCATGGAGTTCGCGTGCGTCATGGTCTCGCGCAGCTTGTCTATGTCGAACCCGATACCGGTGACCTTCTCCAGCACCGGGATCAGCTCCTTGATCTGCGCGGCGACGTAGCGGCGGTCGTTCTCGAAGTCCGGGTCGCCGGGCCAGGTCTGCATTCCCGCTGCGCGCGAGCCGGGCACGTCCAGCACGAAGGTCGGGACGTTGTACATCCGCTCCCAGATCTCCGCCCACTTGATGTACGTGTTGCACGCGTTCGTGTAGACGGCGATGGCGGGCTTGGGGATGCGGCCCATCGGCAGCTCGCCGCCGCGCAGCTGGGTGGCTACGTCGGCCTTCACGTACCCGCAGATGTCGGGGGAGTAGCCGTAGTCCTCGGCTTCGTTGAGGTACTCGTGCGCCACCCGGCGGACTGCCGTCTGGAGCGAGTTGATCTCCGGGAAGACGATTGGGAGGTCGAATACCTGCAGCAGCTCGCAGAAGCTGCCCATCACGAAGACGTAACCCGCGCGGCGATCCTCCCCTGCCGCCTCCGTCAGCTCAGCGAACCACTGCCGGAACAGGCCGGCGCCGTCCTTGTTGCCGCGCCCAACGATCGTGTCGACTGCTTGGTCTGCCATCGTATCACTCACTCGAACAGGAGGTTCTCGATGAAGGTCTCCAGCTGGATCTCCAGATGGTCGAAGCTGGTCATGTTCTCCTCGAACTCGCTGACGAAGTACGGGATGTTCTCCTCGTCGAGCGCCCGGGTGTATGCGACCTGCTCCTCGAGGCCCGGCTCGCACATCTTGGCGGCCGTGACTATCGCCGCCTGCGCGCCGGAGGCGGCGATGCGCTTCAGTAGCATCTTCTCCTTCGGCTTGCGGAGGTCGTGCTGCACCGGGCTGTACGAGGAGCTCTCGAGATAAGCGGTGGCGAGCGCGAGCAGCGGGTCGCCGTCCAGCGACACGTCCTCCAGAATCCAGCGCAAGCCGATCAGCAGGTCGTCGTCCACGACGTAGCACGAGCGGCCGATGGCCCGGATGAGATCCAGCGGCGGCTGCTCGCAGAAGCCGCCTTCGAACACGACGCGAATGCGGTCCTGGCGCTTGGCGCCGCGCTCCTGAATGAGGGGCAGCACGGTGCGCAGCAGCTCGTTGTGCTCCTCGCGCGGGATCATGCCTCCCGCGGCCACCAGCACGTAGGCGTCCTCGGCGGAAATGAGCCACGGCGTCTCGCGCTTGATGACATACAGCTCCCGCAGCAACGCCCGGTTCTCGTTGAACACCCCGAGGGAACGGCGCAGGTCGCTTTCGGTGACCTGCCGTTCCGCAATCTCCTCGATGGCCCGCCGCACACGATCGTACTCGCCGCGCAGGTACTCGGCAGCGTGTGGAGAGTTCGCGTTCTGTGGCAGGTAGAGGATCTGGCAGGGATAGGGGAAGTTGCGTCCCCACACCGCGGCCAGGTTGCGTGCCGCGTCGCAGATCGGGTGTGTGACGAACATCTCGAGCTCGACGCGCCCGCTGAGAGCGAGCTCGAGCGACGTCTTCAAAATGGAGCAGAGGTACGACCCAAAGTGGGAGTCGGCCTGGGTCGCTTCGACGGAGGCGCCCTGCAGCTTGAATGGGAGCATGCCCGCCGCGTGGGCGATCTCCTCCGGGAAGTACACCTGGAAGTGGCCCACCACCTTGCCGCCCGCCTCGCGCCAGCGGCGCGCGGTGGGGAAGTCATCGTCCTCGGCGAGCTCTCTGCAGTGATACAGGATCTCGTCCAGCGGCTGGTCGCGCCACTCGGGAAATACCCGGGTCGCAATCCCGTCATCCATGGTCGCCTTTATGGTCATACTCCGCTCTCCGCTCGCTCTACGCAGCCGTCGCTGTCGTTGGGTGTCACCTCGGTGAGGCTGGCACGCGTGGCGCCTACACCTTCGACCACTCCGTGCCCGGTCGCTCCAGGCTGTAGTAGACCTTGATCTCTTCCAGCTCCTCGAAGATCCGCGGGACTAGCTGCAGCTCCATCCCGATCCGGATGTCATCGTCCCCTATGGTCTCACCGAACCAGGCCAGCGCCTTGCCCCCATCATCGAGATCCACCACGCCCACGGTGTAGGGGACTACGTCCTCGAACCCGGTCGGGGCCGCAACGATCTTGGTGAACGTGTGGAGCCTGCCCTTTCCGCTCACCTCGACGAACTCGAAGGCGTCGCTCATGCACGCCCCACAGTCGGCCCTCGGAGGGAATGAGGTCGTGCCGCACTTCTTGCACTGCGAGGCCATCAAGTGGCCATCCCGCAGGTGCTGTGCGAAGTCGCTGACCTTCGTGTACGGTGTGTAGTTGACCTTACCGAACCACTTGAACATCGCTCACTCCCTCGTCATGACCTGAACGAAGCAGTATTGCCCGATACCGCCAACGTTGTGGGTGAGCCCCACATTGGCATCGGGAACCTGCCGCTCCCCCGCTTCACCGCGGAGTTGCTTGGCGATCTCATATGTCATCGAAACTCCGGTGGCGCCGATCGGATGCCCCTTGGCCTTGAGGCCCCCGTCCACGTTCACAGCCACCTTGCCGCCGATGTAGGACTGTTTCTCCTCGATGAACGGCCCGCCCTCGCCCTTC
>JBDGXT010000215.1:0-3463 GCA_039584455.1 Gemmatimonadota bacterium | reverse complement strand
TGCGGCTCGCGATGGCGACATCAGCGCCGCAGCGGGCCATGGCGGTCGCCATGGCGAAGCCCAGGCCGGTACCGCCGCCGGTGATGAGGGCCACCTGGCCCTTGAGGAGGTCGGGTTGGAAGATCACGCGTGCTCCGGGGAGTGACGAGGAAAGGTGGCATGCCTCCGGCGGGGCTACAAGGAGGCTGCTTGCCTCGCCGTCGGACCCGGGGTACGCTTGGCTCGGGGACGGTGGTACGGGACCGCAGGGGGAGCGATGAACGATTTCACGCACACCACGCTCGGGCGCACGGGTCTCCCCGTGCACCGCCTGGGACTCTCCGCGTCGCACTGGCCTGGGAAGAAGGCCGTTCATCGGGCGCTCGACTACGGGCTGAACTACTTCTTCCTGTACGGCTTCGATCTTCAGATGGCGCGGGTGATACGCGACCTGCCCACGGCCGACCGGGAACGGTGCGTCGTCGCGACTGGTGCCTACAACTACGTTCTTACCCGCCAGAACCTGGAGCGCACGCTGCACAAGCGGCTGCGGCAGCTGCGCACCGACCACATCGATGTTTTCCTGTTCCTCGGCATCATGAAGGGGAAGGAGTTCCCCGAGGCGGTGCGCGACGAGCTGCTGCGGCTGCGCGAGACGGGCAAAGCGCGTCATGTCGGGGTCTCGATCCACGACCGCAAGTTCGCGGGCAGGCTGGCGGCCGAGGGGGACCTCGACGCGCTGATGATCCGCTACAATGCGGCGCACCGCGGCGCCGAGCAGGACATCTTCCCCCACGCAGCGCAGCACGACCCTGGGATCGTGAGCTATACGGCCACGCGGTGGCGCCGCCTGCTGTACCGCCCCCGGGGGTGGCCCAAGGACGCCTTTCGACCCACGGCTGGGCAGACCTACCGCTTCGTGCTCTCCAACCCCCACGTGCACGTGTGCATGACGGCGCCGTCGAACATGAAGCAGCTCGAGGAGAACCTCGCCGCGCTGGACGACGGACCGTTGTCGGATACCGAGATGGCGCAGATGCAGGAGTTCGGCGACGTGGTGCATGAGCGGCGGGGATGGTTCATGGGGGGGTGAGGCCCACGCGGGGCGGGATGCTGCTGCCCCGTCGCGAGGCACTGAGGAGATGACCATGCCGATCGAGTCCATCAACCCCTCCACCGGCGAGATCATCGCTACCTACGAAGAGGCCTCGTCGGATGAGGTGTCGGCGGTTCTGGAGCGGGCGGACCGGGCGTTTCGGGACTGGCGCCGCACCGGCTTCGATCATCGCTCCGAACTGATGCACCGGGCGGGTGCCGTACTGCGCGAGCGCACTGAGGAATACGCCGCGCTCATGGCGCGCGAGATGGGCAAGCCCCTCGCTCAGGGTCGGGCGGAGGTCGAGAAGTGCGCCTGGGTGTGCGACTACTACGCGGATGAGGCCGAGGGCTTCCTGGCCCCCGAGGGGATCGCCACCGACGCATCCAAGAGCTTCGTGACCTACCAGCCGCTGGGCGTGGTGCTCGCGGTGATGCCGTGGAACTTCCCGCTGTGGCAGGTCTTCCGTTTCGCCGCGCCGGGGCTGATGGCCGGCAACGCCGGCGTGCTGAAACACTCCTCCAACGTGATGGGGTGCGCTCTAGCCATCGAGTCGGTGTTCCGGGATGCGCCGTTCCCGCCGGACCTCTTCCGTGCCCTCGTCATCGGCGCGGCCAAGGTGCCGGGTGTGATCGCCGCTCCCCAGGTGAAGGCCATCACCCTCACCGGTAGCACGCCGGCCGGTCAGGCCGTGGCCACCGCGGCCGGGGCGGTGCTCAAGAAGACGGTGCTGGAGTTAGGGGGCAGCGACCCGTACGTGGTGCTGGAGGACGCCGACCTCGAGTTGGCCGCGGAGACTTGTGTGGCATCCCGCCTGATCAACAGTGGGCAGAGCTGCATCGCGGCGAAGCGGTTCATCGTGGTGCAGCCGATCCTCGAGAAGTTCACCGCGCTCTACGTGGAGAAGATGCGTGCGCGCAAGACGGCCGACCCGTTCGAGGCGGGCGTCGACGTGGGTCCCCAGGCCCGTGCCGACCTGCGCGACGACCTGCACCGCCAGGTGGAAGAGTCGGTGGCCAAGGGGGCTCAGCTGCTGCTCGGCGGCGAGCGGCCGAACGGTCCGGGGGCCTTCTATCCGCCCACCGTGCTTGCGGGCGTCGCGCCGGGCATGCCCGCCTACGACGAGGAGCTGTTCGGGCCCGTGGCGGCGCTCATCGCGGCCGAGGACGAGGCCGACGCGATCCGCATCGCCAATGACAGTGTGTTCGGGCTGGGCGCGGCCGTGTTCACCCGGGATGTCGCCCGCGGCGAGCGCCTGGCAGCCGAGGAGTTCGAGGCCGGCTCCTGCTTCGTGAACGCCTTCGTGAAGTCGGACCCGCGCCTCCCCTTCGGCGGGATCAAGGAGTCGGGCTACGGGCGCGAGCTCTCGGTGTTTGGGATCCGCGAGTTCGTGAACATCAAGACGGTCTACGTGAAGTAGACCGTCGGGGACCCCGACTGCCCGGCCCCACTCAGGGGTTGGTGGGTCTGATGTCCAGTTCCGAGACCAGTGCCCGATCGGGCAGCTCGAGGGCGGCGAGCACGGTATCGGCCACGTCCTCGGCCTGGAGCTTCCGCTCCGCGTTCTGGAGATCCGCCCCCGACTTGTCGAAGAACGGTGTCACCACCGATCCGGGGCAGATCGCCACCACCCGGATGCCGTCCTTCCGTACCTCCCCGAAGACTGACTTGGAGAACCCCAGCACCGCGTGCTTCGAGGCCGCGTAGGCGGCCCCGCCCGGTACGGGGTTCCGGCCGGCAAGGCTGGCGATGTTGATGATGTGCCCCGAGCCGCGCCGCCGCATCTCGGGCAGGAACGCCCGGGTCATCAGGAACACGCCCCGCACGTTGACGTTCATCGTCTCGTCGAACTGCGCGGCGGTCATCTCCTCGACCGGTACGAAGTGAGCCAGCCCGGCGTTGTTGACCAGAACGTCGGGCGGTCCGAACTCGGCCTTCACCAGCTTCGCGAAGCCCGCCACCGCCGGCTCGCTGGCCACGTCACAGGGCCGGCCGACGGCCGTGAAGCGCCGGCCGCGGAGCTCGTCCACCAGGGCCTCGACCTTGCCGGCCGAGCGGGCGCAAACGGCCAGCCTGGCGCCCCGCGCTCCGAGGCCGAGCGCGATGGCCCGGCCGATGCCTTCGGTGGCGCCGGTGACGACGCAGATGGAGTTCTGGAGGTTCATGGGGGAATAGTAGCACCGCTCGCCCGGTGGGGCGGAAGGGGCGGTTCTACCGCCCTCCCGCTCTGCTGCCGTCCCGCCGCCCCACCCTTGCAACCGCCCGTCCCCCCGTTCATGTTCCACGTCCCTGTTGCAGGAGGTGAAGACGTGCGTGTCTATACAGGAGACGCGATTCGGAATGTGGCTGTCGTCGGCCACGGCGCGAGCGGAAAGACCAGCCTGGTGG
>JBDGXT010000214.1:0-3472 GCA_039584455.1 Gemmatimonadota bacterium | reverse complement strand
GTGGAGGACCATCGAGCTCAAGAAGTCCATCTACCGGCTCCCCAGCGGCGACCCCGAGCTTGCGCCATGGCAGCGGCGTCTGGGCGAGCTGGTCAGCGAGCAGGACCCGGTGGACCGGTTGCTTGCCGAGATCGCTGCCATCCAGCCCGACGGCACGATCCGCGATCCCCGCCAGCTGGAGCTCTTCGGCACGCTGTTGCAGGAGCTCCAGGGCATGCAGCGCCGGCCCCAAACGGATCACCGGGTGAAGACCACTTCCGGGGTGACCTATGCGGGCACCTGGGAGGAGATCGTCTTCCAGATGAAGATGGACGACCGGGACGGAGTCGGCGCGTCGCTCAACCAGTACATGGAGCGGGTGGCGCAGCGGAGTCGCCTCGAAACAGGGGTGATCGTCCCGGTGACGGACGTGGAGAGCTTCGTGCAGGGCGCTGCCGTAGCGGGGCTCCTCAAGATCCTGCGCTGACCCGGCCCCCGTCGCGCGGCTGTATCATCCAACACCTCACCCACGGCGAGGGTGAGGTGTTCGGTATTCTACCCCCATCCGTGTAGCTGTCATGCCGTGGACCGACGACGTTGCGAAGCTGGTATTGCCCAACGGGCTGACCCTCCTGGTGCAGCGCGACAGCTCGGCGCCCGTCGTCGCCGTGGTCACTCACGTGAAGGCCGGCTACTTCGACGAGCCCGACGAGTGGGTCGGGATCGCCCACGTGCTGGAGCACATGTACTTCAAGGGCACCGCACGGCGGAAACCGGGTGACATTGCGCGAGAGACGCAACTCGTGGGCGGCTACATCAACGCCGGGACCATCTACGACAAGACGATCTACTACACGGTGCTGCCGTCGGCCGCGGGAGGGCTCGAGCGTGCGCTGGACGTGCAGGCCGACGCGCTGATGCACTCCGCCCTCGATGGCGACGAGCTGGGACGGGAGCTCGAGGTCATCATCCAGGAAGCGAAGCGGAAGCTGGACACGCCCGGCGCAGTGGCCACGGAAGGACTGTACGCGCTCTTGTTCCAGGTGCATCGGATGCGGCGCTGGCGCATCGGGAGCGAAGAGGGTCTGCGGCGCCTGACGCGGGATGACGTCCGGGCGTACTACACGAGCCGCTACACGCCCGGGCGGGTGATCGTGGCCATTGCCGGGGATGTGGACGTGGACCGGGCACTGCGCCTGGCCACGGACGTGTACGGATCGTGGGAGCGGTCTGCCACACCGGTCGAAGGGTCCCCCCCCGAGCCCGGTGAGGCGCCACCCGCGCTTCAGGTCGAGCGCGGGGACGTGGAGCGTCCGCTGGCCAATGTTGGATGGCGCACCGTGGGGACGCTGCATCCGGACGCAGCCGCCCTCGACATGGCGGCCACGATCCTGGGAACGGGGCGGGGCTCGCGCCTCTACCGCGCCGTGCGCACGCCGGGGCTGGCAGCCAGTGCCGGCGCGGGCCACTACACGCCGACCGAGGTCGGTGTGTTCGAGCTCGGGCTGGAGGGAGAGCAGGACCGTTTCGACGCGGCGTTGGAACGGAGCCTGGAGCTGGTCCAGGCCTTGCGCGGCGACGCGCCGGCCGCTGCGGAGGTCGAGCGGGCCAAGGCGCAGGTCGCTACCCAGTGGGCGCGACGCTTCGAGTCGATGGACGGGCGCGCTTCGGTCCTGTGCGAGGCCGAGGCGCTGGGCGACTATCGCCTCGCCGATGAGCTCTACCGGTTGGACATGGCGGTGACAGCCGACGAAGTCCGGCGCGTGGCCGAGCAGTACCTCGATCCCGCCGCGGCTGCCGGGTTCTTTTACCTGCCGGAGGACGGGACCACCCGTTTCGAGGGTGTCTGGCCGTCTGCGCACGGCGCGACCAGGATGGAGGTGGCCGCGGTCGCGGACCGTGCCGTTGCCGGTCGGCAGGCACCACCCCTCCTCGGGGAGCCCACGTGCTACGCCGCCGGTGTGGTGCACCGCGCGTATCCCGGTGCGGACGTGCTGGCACGGTCCAAGCGCGGGGCGGGATTGGCAACGGTGCTCGTCCACGTCCCTGGAGTCACGACTCAGGAGACGGACGCGAATGCGGGCATCTCCTGGTTGCTGGCTCGGAGTACCCTGCGCGGTGCCGGCGGACTCGCCGCCGAGGAGCTGGCGCAGGCGGCGGAGATGTTGGGTGGCGGGCTCGCCCCGAGCGTCGGGGCGGAGACGATTGGCTGGGGCATGACCGTGCGCGTCGACGCCGTGCGAGACGCGGCGGAGTTGCTGCGGATGGTGGCGCTCGAGCCCGAGCTGCGCCGCGACGATGTGGAGGTGGAGCGGACCCTGCAGGCAAGCGACGCACGTCGGGCCCGGGACGACATGTTCCGCCATCCCTTGCAGCGGGCGCTGGGACAGGCGTTTCCCGGTGATGCGTATGGACTGCCTGCATTGGGGGAGCCGGACGTCGTCACGGCGCTCGATGCAGAGCTGGTGCGTGAGTGGGCGGGACGCGTCGCCGGGCGACGCGCGGTGGTGGTCGCCGTGGGCGATCTGGAGGTTGAGGAGCTGCACGCGGAGCTTGCGCCCCTGGCGGCCTGGCCCACGCGGGAGGTCAGCCGCGATGAAGCAGCCGTTCCGGTGTGGGCTGCCGGGCGGGCCTCCGAGACCCGCCGCAAGGAGCAGAGTGCACTGGCCATGGCCTTCCCGGCCGCCGCCTTCGCCTCGGACGACCGGTACCCCATTACGGTGTTGGCGGCGCTGCTCAGCGGGCTTGCCGGGCGCTTGTTCGACGAGCTGCGGGAAAAGCGGTCGCTGGCGTACACGGTCGCGGTCGTGCCGTGGCTCGCGCGTCGAGCGGGAGCTGTGCTGAGCTACATTGCCACATCACCCGACCGGGAAACGGAAGCTCGGGAAGCGATGCTGGCCGAGCTCGAGCGCGTCGTGACGGAGCCGCCGTCGGTGGAGGAGCTCGAGCGGGCCCGCAACTACGCGGCCGGACTGGTCGAGGTGCGGCAGCAGAGTGGCCGTGCGGTGGCCGGCGAGATCCTGGAGGCGTGGGTGTACGGTGCCATGGCCGAGCTTCACGAGACCGCGGCGCGGCTGCGGGCCGTAGGGGTGGAGGATGTGGTTCGGGTGGCCGGTGCGGTGTTCCGCGAGGACCGTCGGGCCGAGTATGTCGTCCGAGGGGGCAGCTAGAACATCGACATCGCCAAGAACGAACGCAGATTGTCATTGGTGATGCGCAGACGCGTGCTCAGCATGCGCACCACCGACCAGAGCACCTTGTAGGCCAGATCGCGGTCGAAATCGAGCAACATCTCGAAGTCGGATCTGGTGATGGTGATGAGGCGGGAGTCTTTGTTCGCGATGGCGTCCGTGGATCGGTCAGAGCGGTCGAATACGGCCATCTCGCCGAAGCAGGAACCCTCCTTGAGGACGGTGAGGGCTTCCTCGCCGGAGCCCGGGACCTGTCGCGAGATGCGGACCTCGCCCTCGGCGATGATGTACAGCCGATTGCC
>JBDGXT010000213.1:0-3480 GCA_039584455.1 Gemmatimonadota bacterium | reverse complement strand
CAAATCGGATACCCGATCTCGTCGCAAAGGTTTCCGAGCTGGGGATGGACAGCCTCGCGATCACGGACCACGGCAACCTGCACGCCGCGTGGTCGTTCTACGAGCACGCCAGGGAGACGGGAATCCGGCCCATCCTGGGGTTCGAGGCCTATGTGGCGTTCGGCCCGTGCCAGGCCCGGGAGCGGCCGCCGTGGGCGCCGGGCCAGTACTCCCACCTGGTGCTCCTCGCCCGCAACCGCAAAGGCTACAAGAACCTGATCCGGCTCTCCTCCATCGGGTACCTGGAGGGGTACTACCGCCGGCCGCGCATCGACCGCGAGGTGTTGGAGCAGCACTCGGAGGGCATCGTGGCCCTGGCCGCGTGCCTCTCGGGAGAGGTCGCGCTGTGGCTGCGCCAGGGCAACTACGAGGAGGCACGCAAGTCGGCTGAATGGTACTCCCGCGTTCTCGGACCTGACGGCTTCTGGCTCGAGGTGCAGGACCACGGCATCCCCGACGAGAAGGTGGTTCAGGAGGGGATGTTCAAGCTGGGCGACGACCTGGGGCTCCCCATCGTGGCCACCAACGACGCTCACTACCTGGAGCGCGCCGATCACGAGGCGCACGACTGTCTGCTGGCCATCGGAACGGGGAAAGACCTGGACGATCCCACCCGGTTCCGGTTCTACGGGCAGGAGAGCTACGTGAAGTCGGAAGCGGAGATGGCCGAGCTGTTTCCCGGCCGGGCGGACGTGCTGGAGAACACGGCCCGCGTCGCCGAGCTCTGCGAGCTCGACTTCGAGAAGCGTTACTTCCTCCCCGAGTTCCCCCTGCCCGCGGAGTACCAGTCGGTCAACGACCTGCTGATCGAGCTTTCCACGACCGGTGCCACGCGCCGCTACGGCGATCCCCTGCCGGCAGTGGTGGAGGAGCGGTTGCAGTACGAGCTCGGGGTAATCACCAAGACGGGGTACGCCGGCTACTTCCTGATCGTCCAGGATTTCATCCAGGCCGCCCGTGACCGCGGCATCCCCGTGGGCCCGGGCCGCGGCTCTGCGGCCGGGTCACTGGTCGCGTACTCGCTGGGGATCACCGATGTCGACCCGCTCAAGTTCGATCTGCTGTTCGAGCGGTTCCTGAATCCCGAGCGGATTTCGATGCCCGACATCGACGTGGACTTCTGCTTCGAGCGCCGCAGTGAGGTCATCGAGTACGTGCGGGAGCGCTACGGTCGCGCGAGCGTGGGCCAGATCATCACGTTCGGGACGCTCAAGGCGCGGGCTGCCGTGCGCGACATTGCGCGCGTGCTGCGCGTGAGCCCCGCCGACGCCGACCGCATCGCCAAGCTGATTCCTTCGGGGCCGGGCTACCAGCTGTCGGTGGCGGACGCCGTGAAGCGGGTACCCGAGCTGACCCACCTGGTGCGCGAGGACGCCACCATCGAGCGGCTCGCCGATCTGGCGCAGCGCATCGAGGGACTGGCGCGCCACGCCTCCGTCCATGCCGCGGGGATCGTGATCGCGCCGGGACCGCTGGACGAATACGTGCCGGTGTGCACCCCGCCGCAGCAACGCAATGCGGGCGGCAACGGCGGTGGGGAAGAGACGATCATCACGCAGTACGACATGATCGCTCTCGAGAAGATCGGCATGCTCAAGATGGATTTCCTGGGACTCAAGACGCTCACGGTGATTCACGACACGCTCCACATGATCCGGGAGCGGCACGGGGTGGAGGTGGACTTCGACGCGATCGACCTGGACGATCCCGAGACCTACGCGCAGCTGCGTGACGGGCGCACGGCCGGGGTGTTCCAGTTCGAGTCGGCCCTCGCCACCGAGATGCTGCACCAGATGCGGGTGGACCGGTTCGACGACCTGGTAGCCACCAACGCGCTGGTGCGGCCGGGCCCGCTGGATTCCGGCATGCACCAGGTGTACACGCGCCGCAAACGGGGTGAGGAGGAGGTCCGCTACCCCCACCAGGATCTGCGGGAGGTGCTGGAGCCGACCTACGGGGTGATCATCTACCAGGAACAGGTGATGCGGATCGCCAACGTGCTGGCGGGCTACAGCCTCGCCGAAGCCGACGTGCTCCGCAAGGCCGTGGGCAAGAAGATCCAGGAGCTGATCGAGCAGGAGCTCGACCGGTTCGTCGAGCGGGCGGTGGAGCGCGGCTACACGCGCCACTTGGCCGAGGACATCGCCGGCCAGATCACGACGTTCGGCCGGTACGGGTTCAACAAATCCCACTCGGTGGCGTACAGCATCCTGTCGTACCGCACCGCCTGGCTCAAGGCACACTACCCCGCCGAGTTCATGGCGGCGCTGCTCTCCTCCGAGATCGGCGATACTGACAAAGTGGTGGCGTATATCAACGAGGCCCGGGAGCTGGGTCTCGAGGTGCTCCCTCCGTCGGTCACCGAGTCGGGCTGGAAGTTCACGGTCATTGGCGACGACCAGATCCGCTTCGGGCTGGGCGCGGTGCGCAACGTGGGACGCGGGGCGATCCAGTCGATCATCGCAGGGAGAGAGACCGAGCTCTACACGTCGCTCACGGACTTCTGCGAGCGTATCGATCTGCGGCTGTGCAACAAGCGGGTGATCGAGTCCCTCGTGGCTGCCGGCGCGCTGGACCAGCTCGAGGGGCACCGGGCGCAGCAGATCGCGGCACTCGACCAGGCGCTAAACGAGGCGCAGCTGCGCCAGCAGGACCGCGCATCGGGACAGGAATCCCTGTTCGGCGATCCATCGCAGGCGCAAGCCGCACCGCCGCCACCCTCGCTCCCCGACGTGGAGCCGTGGAGCGAGAGCGACCGACTTGCCAAGGAGAAGGAGGTCGTGGGATTCTTCATCTCGGGGCATCCGCTGCAGCGATTCCGGGATGAGGCCCAGCTGTTCGGTACGCGCACCACAGCGACCCTGGGGGTGTGGAGTGAGCACCGCGTCACCGCGGCTGTCGTCGTGACCGCCGTGAAGCGCCGCATCAGCAAGAAGACCGGCGCGGAGTACGCGCGGCTCACGCTCGAGGATTTCCATGGGACGGCCGAGGCGATCGTGTTCCCTGACGCGTGGGGCAAGCTGTCGGGTATCATCGTGCCCGATGCCGCCCTGCTGCTGACCGGGGGGTACAGCACGCGGGACCGCGGGGAGGACCGCGCGCCGTTCATCGTGGAGCTGGCGCAGCCGCTGGAGGGTCTCCGCACCTCGGGCGCGATGGGGGTAGCGGTGGAGTGGAGCAAGGGCGATGGTCCTGACGGTGATGCCGCGCGGGCACTGAAGGCGCTGTGCGCCGCTCACCCGGGGCCGGCGCCGGTCTTCGTGGAGTGGAGCGATGGCAACGGGGCCACCGCCCACCTGCGGGCCCGTGGCACACAGGTGGCCCTCGAGGAAGATTTCCTGGACGCCCTGCGGGAGCTGGTAGGGGGCGACCACGTGCGGCTGGTCAAGGCGTAAGTAGAGGAGAGAGCGTGGCCAACGGGTTCAACCTCGACTTCGAGAA
>JBDGXT010000212.1:0-3486 GCA_039584455.1 Gemmatimonadota bacterium | reverse complement strand
GAGCTTGCGGAGCAGGTCACCCAGCTCGCGCACATTCTGGGGCGGCAGGACAAGCTGGCCAAGGAGATCGCGACGATCAAATACGAGTCGCGGGAGGCGGAGGAGTACTGAGGCGCTCCCGCCGATCGCGCCACGCGTAGCGCGAAGAACGGGGAACGGTACGACAACACTGTACCGTTCCCCGTTTGCCCTTCCCTGTTCCCTCTGGTGACGTGGGAGGCTGACGTGGGAGCCAGGCCTACTCGTATCTCAAGGCCTGCACCGGATCCACCAGCGTGGCCCGCCGCGCCGGCACGTAGGTCGCGAGCATGCCGACGCAGAACAGCACCACGGTGATCAGGAAGAAGATCGCCGGGTCCCAGGGCTCCACCTCGAACAGGATGATCTCGAGCCCGCGCGACAGCAGCGCGGCGATCCCCAGCCCCAGGAACAACCCCAGCCCGAGCTGGAACAGGCCCTGCTTCAGCACCAGCTTCAACACGTCGGACGCCTGGGCGCCGAGCGCCATGCGCACGCCCAGCTCCTGGGTGCGGCGGCTCACGTAGAACGCCATCACGCCGTACAGGCCCACCGCCCCCAGGAACAGCGCCGCCGCCCCGAACACCACGAACAGGGTGCTGAAGACCTTGTAGAACCAGGTGTTCTCCGCCACCTCCGCCGCGACCGTCCTGACCCAGTAGATCGGCAGGTCGGAGTCGACCGCCATCACCTCGTCCCGCAACACCGGCGCCAGCGCCGACGGGTCTCCCCCCACCGGACGCGCCGCAATGCTGAGGAAGCGCGCGTCGCTCTGTGCCAGGGGCACGTAGAACCCCTCCGGCTCCTCGTTCTCCGGCGGATCGAGGTACATGTCGGGCACCACCCCCACGATGGTGAGCCACGGCTCCTCCGACTCCGAATCACCGACGCGGATGCGCCGGCCGATGGGACTCTCACCCGGGAAGTACCGCTCCGCGAACGGCAGGTTCACCAGCGCCACCGGCAGGTTGTCGCGCGTGTCCTGGGTGCCAAAGTCGCGGCCCTGTAGCACGCTCACGCCGAAGGTCTCGAAGTGGTGGGGCGTGGTGATGATCTGCCGCGCACGCGGGTAGTCCTGGTCCGCCTCGTAGATCTCGCCCTCCACCGCAAAGTTGGGGCGTCCGCCACGGCCGGTCGTCGGTAGTCCGGAGGAGAGCGATGCCACCTCCACCATCGGGTGCGCGTCCAGCCGCGCCACCAGCTCCTCGTAGAACTGGAGCCGCACGGTCTCGTCCGGATAGTCACTCACGAACAGCCCGACCCGCGCGGTCATTACGTTCTCCGTGTCGAACCCGAACTCGAGATTCCCCAGGTTCACCACGCTCTTGATCATGAGGCCGGCCGCCACCAGCAGCCCACACGACAGCGCGATCTCCGCGACCACCAGGCTCTTGCTCAGCTTGCCGATGCGCAGGCTCGACGTGCCGCGCGACTCGTCCTTGAGGATCTCGTTCACCTTGGCGCCCGACGCCTTGAGCGCCGGCAGGATGCCGGCCATCACCGCCGCCACCGCCGTCAGGGCCACGGCGAACAGCAGCACCGCCCCATCCAGCTCGAAGGTCATCCAGTACGGCGGCTCGGCTTGCGCCACGGCGTTGTCCCACAGCCGGATGCCGACCCAGGCGATCACGAGCCCGAGCCCCGCGCCGACCGCGGCGAGGGTGAATGTCTCCGACAGGAACTGCATCACGATGCGCCAGCGGCCCGCTCCCAGCGCCGAGCGGATGGCCAGCTCCTTGCTGCGTACCGACACGCGCGCGAGCAGCAGGTTGGCCACGTTCACGCACGCGATGACCAGCACGAGGAAGACCGCCGCCAGCATGGTGTACAGCAAGGCGGACAGCTCCGAGCCCACGAACCGCTCGGTGTAGGGCTCGATCGTCGCGCCCACGCCCTCGTTGGTCTCGGGATACTCCATGGCCAGGCGCTGTGCGATGGTCGAGAACTCCGCCTGCGCCGCTTCGCGGGACACGCCGTCCTTGAGCCGCCCGAACACGCCGAGCCATGTGCCTTCGCTCCGCTCGATCTCGGCGACGTTCTGCCGGTAGGGCACCCACAACTGATCGTTCATGGGGAAGTAGAATCCCTCGGGCATCACGCCGACGATCGTCGTCACCTCCCCGTTCATCCGCACCGTGCGTCCGATGATGTCCAGATCGCCGCCGAAATTGTTCTGCCACAGGGTGTACCCCAGGATCGCGACGTGGGGCGAGCCGGGCTGGTCCTCGCCCTCGACGAACAGGCGGCCCATGAGCGGCGGGACGCGCAGCATGTCGAGGCCGCCGGCCATCATGAACGCTCCCGAGAAACGCTCGGGCCGCCCCTCGAGCCCGCTCACGTTCACCGTCCCGGTGTAGAACCCCCCGAGATCCTCGAACGAGGTCTGTTGCTCCCGCCAATCGAGAAAATCGTGCACCGCGACGCCCATCTGCTGGATGTCCTCGGCCGGGTTGTTGCGGCCCAGGAACATGATGCGGTGCGAGTCCTCGAACGGCAGGCCGCGGAAGATCACCCCGTAGGTGATCGAGAACATCGTGGTGGTGAGCCCAATCCCCAGCGCCAGGGCGATCACCGAGACCACCGTGTTGCCCGGGGCTTTGAGCAGCATGCGGGCGCTGTACTTGAAGTCCTTCCAGAGCGATTCCATGGACGCCCCTACCCGTTCGTGGCCCGCTTCATCTCAAAGCCGGCCTCCTCGAGCTCGTGCAGCTTCTTGCCGTTGCCGTTCTCCTCCCGCACGATCTGACCGTCGAACAGGTGGATCGCACGGTCGGCATGATCGGCGTAGCGGGGATCGTGCGTCACCATGCAGATCGTGGCGCCCTCCCGATGCAGCTCGTCGAGCAGGTTCATCACCGCCTCGCCGTTCTTCGAGTCGAGATTCCCCGTCGGCTCGTCGGCCAAGAGAATGAGCGGCCGTCCGGCAATAGCGCGGGCCACGGCAACGCGTTGCTGCTGCCCGCCGGAGAGCTGCGAGGGGTAGTGCTTGGCGCGGTGGCTCATCTGCACGCGCTCCAGCGCCTCGGCGACCCGCTCCTGCCGCTCCCCCTTGGGGATGTCGCGGTACGTCAGCGGCAGCTCGACGTTCTCGTGCACCGTGAGATCGCCGATCAGGTTGAAGGCCTGGAAGATGAAGCCGATCTGCCGGTTGCGGACGTAGGCGCGGTCACGCCGCGACAGGTTGGAGACCGTCTCGCCGCTGAGGTAGTAGGTGCCGTCGCTCGGGGTGTCGAGCAGGCCCAGGATCGAGAGTAAGGTGCTCTTGCCACATCCCGAGGGCCCGGCGATCGCCACGTACTCGCCCTCCTTGATATCCAGGTTCACCCCGGCGAGCGCATGGGTCTCCACCTCGTCGGTAAAGAAGACCTTGCGCAGGTCCTCGAGCTTGATGAGCGATTCGTTCGTGGTCACCATGTCCGCTCCTTGTTAACGCAGCCGGATCCGATCTTCGTCGTCCCACTGCGACAT